>NZ_JACALO010000022.1:0-51066 GCF_030328185.1 Empedobacter sp. 225-1
AATTTAGCACTTGGCTAATCATTGGGGGCTAGCCCCCAATGATTTAATTTGAGTTGCACTTATTTGTTGAACTTAGAAACAATGAATAACGATAAAAAAGCTCATTAGGAACATATATATGACGTAAAAACTCCACAAGAAGTTAGTTGGACACAAGAAAAACCCGAAACTTCTTTAAATTTTATTCAATCATTTTCGGTGGATAAAACAGCAAAAATTATTGATGTTGGCGGTGGAGAAAGTAAATTAGTTGATTTTTTATTGGAAGAAGGATACGAAAATATTTCGGTTTTGGATATTTCTGCAAATGCATTAGAAAAAGCTAAAAAACGTTTGGGCGATAAAGCTAAAAAAGTGAATTGGATTGTTGCGGATATCACCGAATTCGAACCTACAGAACAATACGATATATGGCACGACAGAGCTGTTTTTCATTTTTTAACAGAAGATAATGACATCAAAAAATACCAAGATTTAGTTTCGCAAGCGGTGAAAGGTAAAATGGTTATCGGAACTTTTTCAACAAATGGACCTTTGAAATGTAGCGGTTTAGAAATTAAGCAAAACGATGAAATTTCGTTAACATCTACCTTTGCTTCTGATTTTGAAAAAATAGAATGTTTTACGATAGATCACATAACGCCATTTGATACGATACAAAATTTTATTTTTTGTAGTTTCAACAAAAAATAAAATGCGTTAGGTATTGCAGTGGAAATCCTTTGCTGTAGAGCAAAGATTGAAACGGAAAGCCCGCTCGAACGCCCAAAACATAAAAATCATCTGCTTAATTAAGTAGATGATTTTCTATTTGTAATACCTTATTGTATACTGCATTTTCTTTTTTGATATCGTTCAAAATCCAGTTTAATTCGGGATCAATTCGCTTTATTTTATGTTCTAAAGTTGGTTTAATCTCTTGATTAGGATATACACCATGTCCCATTTCTTCTCGCTTTTCGATAGGCGAAAGATAAACTGTTCCCACCGACATTTGTAGTTTTGAATGAGGTAACGTAAACTTAGGCATCAAACCAGCCACCGTTCCATTAAAATCGCCTCCAGTTTCTTCTCCAACAAAAAATGCACGATTCTTGAGTTGAAGATTCGCCGAAATAAGCGAAGAAGCGGAATACGATCCTCCATTGATCATCACATACAAATTCCCTTTGTAAATAAGCGATTTGTCTATTTTTACAAACGAGAAAGGTATGTGCAATTCGTATTCATTGTCCGAGTTTTTGGATGTTGCAAAGTAGGTATAACCAGACCCCAACCAAAGTAAGGGGTAGGTATAAGTGGGAAAAATATTGTACAATGATTTTCCAAATGAAGTCTTATTGGCAACAATTTTTTCACCTAAAAAAGACTTCGAATCATCGACCAAATATGCATACAAATAATGTGCATCTTTGATGAATCCTCCCCCATTATTGCGAAGATCCAATACCAAGTTTTGAACTTTATGATTTTTGATATCTGTAAAAACTTCTTTATATAGTTCTTGTATCTTACCTTTTCTAAAATCGGTTACTTTTAGCACTGCAATCGTACTGTCGTTCGTAGGAAAAGATAAATCTTTGGAATAAGCTGCCGAATTTTTGGAGTATCCATATGTTTTTTGCTTAATTCGAACTTTTCGGTCGATTTGCTTTTGTTCTTTGGTGATTTTTGGAAGTTTCTTTTTCTCAGTTTCTTTTGATTTGGGATAAGTCCTAAATGTTTTTTTTCGGATTGGTTTATTCCCCATTAAAAAAGTAAGTTCGACTGAATCTTTAATCCCCTGCTCTAATGTAACATAATTCAAAAATGTTCGGTTGAATACATTATCTGTAAAAGTGGTGTTTTTCCCATCGCCAAAAATGCTTTTTTTGTATTTATCGTATAGATATTTTGTTGGAATATTATCTATAAAAACTAATGCTGAACCAGGATTTATTGGATTTATTTTAGACTGATCATGTACCAAAAAAACTGAATCATTTTTCCAAAAGAAACTATAATCATTAAACGCTGACTTTGAATCTTTGTATTGCTTTATTTCCTTTTTATTCAATCGTTTATAAATCGGATAAATATATGTATGTCCGTGCTCTAAACTTTCAAAAATCGGAAAAAACTTAATGTAAAAATCATTTGGTTTCAATGATTTTGTAAGGGTCTTTTTTAAGCTATCAAATTTAAAATCTAATTCATTTTGAGCAAGATACATATCCAATTTTGGATGATATCTTTTTAGTTTTTTGTAGGCAAAATCAACGTCTTTCTTTAGCTTATTTGCTGGGATTTTTTTATCAATATGTGCATTGTATTTCTCCACAGAAACACAACTACACATTAAAAAGAGAAACAAATAAGTAAAAAGAGACGTTAATTTCATTCGGTATTCTAATAAAAGATAGAAAGTTACAATTTTGATGTTTTAGTTCGGTAATTATTTTGAGAAATCATTTTAATTTTCATGTTATTTACGTCCATTGTCATGCTCATTGGTCCAGAAAAAGTTGATTCGTTAATATTTTGATCGAAAACATTCATCGTTAAACTTCCGTTTAATTTGTACTCGTCAAAGTTAATATTTAACTGACTTGGCATTTTTATGTTACCAACAGAAGTCATTTCTACATCAAAATAAGCTTTTCCATCTGCAATTTTTAGTAATTTATACACTCCTTTAATATTCATCTCGATATCAACACCTTGTTGCAAAGGCATTTTGAAAGGAATTATCACTTCGTGCATATCCCCAATCTTAAAAGTTTCTTTTGGAAAAATCATAAACATAGACATCGAATTCATCATATTATCGTACAAATCTTTCATGTTCGATAAATCCCCTGTCATTTCATCCGATGAATATTGTCTTCCTTTCTCGTTCTCAATACCATTAATCTTGATTTTTAACAATTCTTTTGTTATAGCATCTTGATCCATTGGAATTTCTTGTCCATTGACATTCATTTTAGAATCTAACTTTTTGTAAAAAATTTCGAAAGGTAAATCACCTTCTTTATCCATTTCTTTTGTAACCGTTAAAGTTTGAAAACTCATGTCCATTTTAGTTTCCACTTGACTCAATTCATTCGAAAGTTTTTCGTCACCTGCCATTTGCATCTGCATGTTCATCTGCATATCCATGTCCATTTGATAGGATGATTCTGGGTGATATTTCAGTTTGAATTGAAATGTTTCTTGTGCAAATCCTACGAAAGAACATGACACCATTAAAAACGTTGTAATTATTTGTTTCATTATTGATTTATTTAACTTCTTGATAAAATTCTTGAATAAAATTTTCCATGTATAGATGACGTTTTTCTGCAATTTGTTTTGCTGTTTTAGTGTTCATCAAATCTTTTAATCTAAATAATTTATCATAAAAATGTTGTACACTTGATGCATCTTTCGAGTTATCATACGGATTATACAAAATGCTGCCTACGCTCCCACCATAAGCAAAACAACGTGCAATTCCGACAGCTCCAATTGCATCCAAACGATCAGCATCTTGCACTATTTCTGCTTCTATTGTTGTTGGTTTATTTCCTTTACTAAACGAAACTTGCGAAACAATTTCTAAAATACGTACAATCGTTTCTTCCTCAACCTGAATAGATGCTAAAAACGCTTTAATTAACTTTTCAGATTTATCTACTCCATCATGCAATTTATAATCACCAATATCATGTGTCCAAGCAGCTAATTCGACTAAAAAAGGGTCTGCATCTTCAGTTTCTAAAATCTTTTTAGCGTTCGTTACTACACGTTCGATATGAAAATAATCGTGTCCAGTTCCTTCATCTAAAAAGGTTTTCTTGATATAAGCTTGTGTTTGAGCAAGTATGTCTTTTTTATTCATGCTAAAATATATTTTCGAGTTTAAAAGTACATCAGAATCGTTATTCAACAAACTTGAATCTTCAGAATTAATTTAATCATCACTTTTAAAAGAATTATTTATAAAAAAATTGTATATTTGCACCTCAAATTTGTAAAACGGGACGAGTTCCCCAAATAATTAGTTATACTATGGCTACAAGAATTAGATTACAAAGACATGGTCGTAAAGGAAAACCATTCTTTCACATCGTAGTTGCTGACTCAAGAGCAAAACGTGATGGTCGTTTCATCGAAAAATTAGGTACTTACAACCCAATTACTAACCCTGCAACAATTGAATTAAACATTGATTCAGCTGTAGAATGGTTACAAACAGGTGCTGAGCCATCTAATACTGCTAAAGCTTTATTATCTTACAAAGGTGCTTACATGAAAAAACACTTATTAGGTGGTGTTGCTAAAGGAGCATTTTCTCAAGAAGAAGCTGAAAAACGTTTTGAAGCTTGGTTAGAAGCTAAAGATGCAAAAGTTCAAGCTAAAAAAGACGGTTTAACTTCAGGTGCTGCTGCTGCTAAAGCTGCTGCATTAGAAGCTGAAAAAGCTGTTAATGATGCGCGTGTAAAAGCTGCTCAGGAAGCTGAAGCTGCTGCACAAGCGGAAGAAACTCCTGCTGAAGAAGCAGAAGGTACAACTGAAGAAGTTGCTACAGAAGAATAATTTTTAAGTTCAGAGAAGTTCCAGATGACAAAAAATGATTGCTACTATTTAGGTAAAATTACAAAGAGACACGGTTTCAAGGGTAATTTAATCATTCATTTGGACACCGACGAACCAGAATTATACGATACTTTGGAAGCAGTGTTCATCGAGAAAGATGGTACACTGGTTCCATTTTTTTTTGAAACCTCTCAGCCTTATCAAGGTACAAAATTATTAGTAAAGTTTGAAGATATTGAAGACGAAGAAGTCGACAAGTTAATCAATCGTGAACTTTATTTACCTCTAAAATCGTTACCAGAACTTTCTGGAACAGACTTTTATTACCACGAAATTGTTGGTTTTACGATTTACGACCAAACAAATACAGAAGTTGGAACGATAAAATCTGTCAACGATTCTGCTGCTCAAGCTTATTTCGAAGTGGATGCAAACGGAAAAGAAATCCTAATTCCGATGATTGACGAATGGATTCTTGAAGTAAATCGTGAAGAAAAAGCAATGCTTATTAATATTCCTGATGGTTTATTAGAAATTTATTTGGGGTAAATCCTTATCTTTCATTTATTAATATTTTCAATAAATGGAAGAACTTATTCATTTTACTAATTCCACTCCATTCCACGGACATATTCATTTGATGTCTTTACAGTTCGATGCTTTTAACTCTAAAATAGAACTAATTATTCAAGTCCGATACGATAATTATGATCACTTGTGGGAAATAAAAGCAGAAAATGTCATTGATTATAAAAATTTTAATCATTGTTCATTAACCCCTTTTTTTCGAATTAAAGAATATACTAATCATTTTCTTGTTAAATATCATACAGAAGCTCAAATTACAATCAAATTAGATAAAATTCCTGATAAAAATCCAATTCTGTTAGGTAAAATTCATAATTTTCTCAAAAAAGAAACTGGGTTATGGATGAATCTAAATAACTTAAACAAACCATACATCACTTTTCCGAAATCTCTCTTTCATAAATTTAGATTATTTTGTGAATCAGAGAATTTAACATATGAAATAGAAGAAATAAGCAAACCTATTAAATCAAATCTAAAACTTTTATTTTTTGGAAATGATTTAATCGCTCCTGACAATTACAGTTTTGGACAAGCTTTTATTCTTGCTGAAAATTTTAAAGCAAAAAGACTTAATTAAAAAACAATCCCTCTATTTTTATTGTCAATTTCGTACCTTTGCAAACTCAATCGTAATTAAAAATGGAAGAAGAAAAAAAATCATTGAATTTTATCGAGCAAATCATTGAAGATGATTTAGCTAATGGGATGCCAAAAGAAAATTTACGTTTTCGTTTCCCACCAGAACCAAATGGTTATTTGCACATCGGGCACGCAAAAGCAATCTGTTTAAACTTCGGTTTAGGACAACGTTACAATGCGCCTGTAAACTTACGTTTTGATGACACTAATCCTGACAAAGAAGAACAAGAATTCGTAGATTCTATCCGCGAAGATGTGAAATGGTTAGGTTTCGAGTGGGCTGAAGAACGTTATGCTTCTGATTATTTCCAGCAGCTTTACGATTGGGCTGTTCAATTAATCAAAGAAGGAAAAGCGTACATCGACGATCAATCTTCAGAAGTAATTAATGAACAACGTAAAACACCGTTTGAACCTGGAATCGAATCTCCTTATAGAAACCGTTCTGTTGAAGAAAATTTAGCGATTTTCGAACGAATGAAAGCAGGCGAATTTGAAGAAGGAACACATGTTTTACGTGCAAAAATTGACATGACTTCTCCGAATATGAATATGCGTGACCCTGTGATGTATCGTATTTTAAAACGTCCTCATCACCGTACTGGAGACACATGGAAAATGTACCCGATGTACGACTGGACACATGGAGAATCTGATTATATCGAAGGAATCTCACATTCATTATGTTCGTTAGAATTCAAAAATCACCGTGATTTATATGAATGGTATGCGAATAATGTTGAGTTACCGAATCAACCTCAAAAACCAAAACAACGCGAATTTGCTCGTGGTAATGTTTCGTACATGATTACAAGTAAGCGTAAATTAATGAAATTGGTACAAGAAGGAGTTGTAACAGGTTGGGATGATCCACGTATGCCAACTATTTCAGGTTTACGTCGTCGTGGGTACACACCAGAATCTATCAAGAACTTCTGGAATACTGCTGGTGTTGCAAAACGTGATAATGTATTGGATATTTCGTTATTGGAATTCTCTGTTCGTGATCATTTAAATAAAATCGCACCACGTGTTTTTGCTGTAATTGATCCAGTTAAAGTAATTATCGAAAACTATCCAGAAGGACAAGTTGAGGAATTAGAAATTGAGAATAATCCAGAAGATGAAACTGCGGGATCTCGCATCGTACCTTTTACTCGTGAAATTTATATTGAACGTGAAGATTTTATGGAAGAAGCGCCTAAAAAATTCTTCCGTTTATCATTAGGAAACGAAGTTCGTTTGAAAGGTGCCTACTTTATTAAAGCAGAACGAGTTGAAAAAGATGCTGAAGGAAACATTACAACAATTTTCGCTACTTATGATCCTGAAACAAAATCTGGTAGTGGAACTGAAGCGTCTAAACGTAAAGTAAAAGGAACATTACATTGGGTTTCTGCAACAGAAAATATTCCAATCGAAGTTCGCGAATACGATCGCTTATTTACAGTAGAATCTCCGGATGCAGAGAAAGATGTTGACTTCTTACAATTTGTTAACCCAAACTCATTAACGGTTAAAAATGGATTCGCTGAACCAGCGCTGAAAAACGCTAAAGTAGAAGATAAATTCCAATTTCAACGCATTGGATATTTTGCTTTGGATCGTGATTCTTCTGAAAATAAATTAGTTTTCAACAGAACTGTAACCCTAAAAGATACTTGGGCAAAAGTAAACAAATAATAAATCTATTTCATTAAATATCAAGCTCGGACAATTATGTTCGAGCTTTTTTTATTATATTTAATAAAATTTAAAACATGAATAATAAACTCTATTTCATCATATTTACTGCATTTATTGCCTTATACAGTTGTCAATCATCTAAAAATGCAACCACAAATAACACACAAGAAATAGAACATATACAGCACTCAGATTTAATTGGAAGGTGGAAACTTGTAAAGCTTTCGGGAGGAATAATAGGTCGCGAACAACTTCCACCAACTAATATGGTTACAGTTTTAGAATTCACACCAACCGAAATGATTACAATAATTAATGGTAAAGAAACCAATCGTACAACATACACTATAGCGAAAGGCAAAAGTATTCATACGACAGAACTTGTTCCCATGATTTACACAAATGGAAACCCTTCGATGGGTAAAAGTTTTCAGGTAGATCAAAATACACTTGGGATTAACGAAGAATTTAATGACGGTTTTTATTATACCTATATAAAAATTGGCGAAAACGATGACGGATTACTTAGAGAATAAAAACTCCATCAAAAATTGGAACGAAGATGACCGACCACGAGAGAAATTAGCTTTAAAAGGACGTTCATCTTTGTCTGATGCAGAATTATTAGCGATTATCATGGGGAGCGGAAACCGTGATGAATCAGCCGTAGAGTTAGCAAAACGCATCTTAAACTCCGCTAATAAAAACTGGAATGAATTAGCTAAATATTCGATTGAAGATTTATGCAAATTTAAAGGTATAGGCGAAGCAAAAGCTATTTCAATTATCACAGCAATGGAAATTGGACGCAGACGAAATTCGCAAGAAGTTTTGGAACGAGATAAAATAACATCAAGCAAAGATGCCGCTACCATTCTTCAACAACAAATTGGCGATTTACCAAACGAAGAATTTTGGGTTATGTTTCTTAATCAAGGAAATCGAATCATCAAAACAGAACAGATTTCTCGTGGTGGAATTACACAAACTGCCGTTGATGTACGCGTAATTTTTAAACGTGCTTTAGAATTAATGGCAACCGCAATCATACTTTCTCATAATCATCCTTCAGGAAATCTCGTTCCAAGCCAAGCGGATCAATCAATCACTCGAAAAATAAAAGAAGGCGCTACGTTATTGGATATACAAGTACTGGATCATATTATAGTTTCTCAAAAAGATTTTTATTCGTTTGCGGATGAAGGCTTAATTTGATATCTTTAAGGATTATTGCATCACTATTTTGAATTCAAAAGTCATCATATATACTGAAAAAATCACTAATCGAATCAATTACATATTTGATTTCATTTTTCGTAAATTTTCTGGAATTGACTACAACATAACAACCAATTTTGAAGAATTTTCCAATTCTTTTTTACCCAAAATTAATTTTTCGAATCAAACTTTAGAAGACGAAATCAATTTCAACGTAAATGATATTTTTCTCGAAACTAATATTAAAGAAAATGTTGATTATTCTAAATTGAATGAAATTGGAAAATCATTTTACTGGCTTTCACGTTACGAAGAATATAATGCGAAAACTGAACAATTTGATCAACATAATCGATTTTTAGGTTCAGATTTAGATTATTCTCGACCAATTGTTGATGAAATTTGTCTTGATATTCAACAAAAAATACAAACTAAATATCCTGAAATTTCTTTTAAAAAAAGAGTTTTTAAACAAATCATTACACATGATGTTGATTATGCATGGAAGTATTTGCACCATAATTCAACGATAAAATATGGTTCGCTTTTCAAAAAGATTATTAAGGGAAATATCAATGAAGCCAAGAAGCAAATCAATGTTTTAACACATCAAGAAAAAGATCCGTATGACACCTATAATTATTTAAAAGGGTTAGCTAAGAAACATGAAATCGAAACCATCTTTTTTTGGTTATTGGGCGATTATTCTTCTTTTGATAAAAATCATCATTGGAAAAATAAAACACAACAGGAATTAATCCGCACTATTTCGAATTGGGCCAAAATTGGGATTCACCCGTCTTATCAATCCAATGTAGATGCTAAGTTATTAACAGCAGAAATTTCTCGTTTAAAATCGATTACAAATAATTCCGTTAAATCATCTCGCCAACATTTCATCAAATTGAGCTTTCCTTACACTTATCAACAATTGTTAATAAATGAAATTTCAGAAGATTATACGATGGGATTCCCGCATCAGATTGGGTTTAGAGCTGGGACTTCTACTCCTTTCAAATGGTTTGACTTATCAACAAATCAACAAACAATGTTAACAATCTATCCTTTTGTTGCTATGGATGTTACGTTGAAAAACTATTTACTATTAACACCACAACAAGCTATTGATGAATTAAAAACATTGAAGCAAACAATTAAAAACGTCAACGGTACGTTTATAACATTGTTTCATCAATCTAATCTAACTGAAAATTGGGCTGATTGGCGAAAAGTTTATGAAAGTATTTTCAAATGATAAAGCGAGTTTCACGAAAAAAATTAGATGTTAATAAATACACCGAATGTTTAAATAAATCGGTGAACTATCGTATTTATGCGGAAGTTTTTTATTTAGATGCTTTGGTTGAAAACAATTGGGATTGTTATGTTTTGAATGATTATGAAGCAATAATGCCTTTGCCTTTTGTGAAAAAAATTGGGTTTAAATTTATTACACAGCCTATTTATTGTCAACAATTAGGTGTTTTTCATCAAGAAAATTTATCGAAAGAAACCTTTCAACTTTTTGAAAATAAATTACACCGAAATTTAGTGAGAGCTTATTCTTTTAATGAAGAAAATACAGAAATGTTTGAACCGAAGGGAGAAAAAAGAGTGAATCAGGTTTTGGATTTAAATTTTGATTATAACATTTATTTCAAAACTATTCGTAAAAATAGAAAACAAGAAATAAAAACTGGTTTACCTGAAAATTATAAGATTTGTCAACATTCCAAAAACATAGATTTTATCGACTTACTTGATAAAAACTATTCGCATATAAAGAAAGAATTACAACTCAAAAAATTAGTAAAACTTGTTAATAAACTACAAGAAGAGGAAAAATCAATTACAATTTCTATAGAAGAAAATCAACAAGTTTTAGCCAGCTCTTTTTATCTTATTTCTGATAAAAGATTAATACAATTATGTAACGCCAAACTTCCTAATGGTAAGATAAATTACAATACATTTATTGTAGATTTTATTATAAAAAAATATTCTAATAAAAATATTTATTTAGATTTCGAAGGTTCAAGTTTGAAAGGTGTTCAAGAATTTAATGAAAGTTTTAGAGCGGCAACACATTATTTCACTTGTTATAAAAACTTTCTATGATAAAAATTTTTTACCATTTATTTGTAACTTTATTCTTCTTGATTATTTACCGTTTAGGAAGTTTTAGTAAAATTACTTTCGGAGATTCTGCAGGAAAAATTTTGGACATTGAAGCCAATCAATTCAATCTTGAGACGTATTCCATTATACATTTTTTATATCAAAACTTTACAATTCTTATTTACAAACTATTTCCTGATTTTAGTACAATAGAAATTGGACGTTGGGTAAATATTATTTCAGCAATTGTGGTTCTAAATATTTTATTCATAATCCTTCAAATTATTACTAAAAAAAAATGGATTGCTTTATTAGGAACGATTGCATTCGGTTTTAGTTTTACGTTTTGGAAAAATACAGAAAATATCGAAGTATATACATTTTGCTTAATTTGGATAACTTTATATTGTTTATTCTCTTTAAAATTTATTCAACAAAAACAACCTATAAATATTCTATTTGCTGGTATAATTTTAGGAATTAGCTTTTTTGCGCATATACAAGGAATTTTATTACTTCCTTCATACTTTTACTTATGTTATTTAGCCTATGACAATACAAAAAATAAGACATTTGGTTATTACCTTTTTATTCCTATTATATTCTTAGCATCTTTATACATTTATCCAATCGTTCATAACGAATCAATTAAAAACGTTTTATCTTCCTCAGATAAATCATGGGTTTCTGATTCTTTGAAAAAAGATTTTTTAAGTTACATAAAAGACTTCGTTAAAGCTTTTGGTTATCTAATTTACAACTTTTGGTGGATGAATATTTTCTTATTATTTATACCTATTAGAGATTATTTCAAAAATAAAATATTACTTTTTTTAATTATTTTTGGGCTGCCTGTTTTTGGATTTTCTACTATTTATGCTGTAAGTGACAACTATGTTTTCTTCTTAAATTTCAATCTTAGTTTTTTGATTATTTCGAGCATTGGATTAAATTATTTTATTACAAGATTCCCGAAGCATACAACTATTGTTTCAGTGCTTATATTTTCAACACCATTCTATTATTATACAGCAAAACAACTTGTTTTAAAAACTAATAAAGGGCAAGAGTTTCATCATCAAAAATCTTACAAAGATGTCTTGAATTATTATTTACTTCCATGGATGAACAACAATAAAGGAATAATAGAAGTTATTTTAAACAACGAGGAAACGAATGAAGATATTGAATGGATGAAAAAGTCTGCCCAACAATTAATTGATTTAAAATCTAAAACGATGACAATTGAAGAAATTAAAAAGTTGTAACTTAACATACAATTTTTTATTTATGAAAACATTATTTAGTTTATTTATTGTTATTTCTATATTTTCTTGTACTGCTCAACAAGGTGGTTTAATTTATCCAGATTCTCAAATAGTCACAAATGCAAAAGTTGTTCATATTACAGATGAATCATCAATAAAAAATTTTACAATAACCAACGATTTACAACCTATTACTTTACAAATAAATGTTATTGTATTAAAACGTGAAGACGGAACGGGGAATTATGATTTAAAAAATCCTGAAGAAAAGAAAGCCTTAGAAAATTTCATGAATTATAGCAATGATGTTTGGATGAACCTTAAACAGCCAGAAGATTTAACAGGATGCTATACCGGAAATGACTTTTATCCTGATACGAAAGTTCGTTTTAAATATAATTATATTGAAATTAAAGATAATTATGCTTGGAACTATAGAAATAGCGGTGCTGATTTAGAGAAAAAGAAATACAGTGGTATTACACCATATAGAGGTTGGTATTTGACTTACTTAGATGACAAAATTGCGCAAGATAAAACTATTCCAAAAGGTTTAAATGTTTATTTGACAATGGACGGAGATAATTATGATCGATTATATAAAGTTAAAAGTAAAGATTATAACTTAAATGGTGTAGCTGCAGCAGAATCTCCAAGTAATAATTTATCGCAAAGCACAAGTATTCATATACCCAATCGCTACCTAAAATATTTATCGCACAGATACCAAGATCCTATTCGATTTAATAAAACCGTTCAAGAGACCATGTCTTGGGATGTAAACGATGCCCGCGGTTTAGCTCACGAAATTGGACATAGTCTTGGTTTAGGACATCACAACCAGTACCATAATGCAAATGCTTGTAAATATACAATTATGTCTCAAGTTGGTCTAGATCCAAGAAATTACCTTCAACCAACTGAAATTTTAAAAGTTCATAAAAACTTGAGAGAAACCAATTTAATTCAATTTGTAACAGAAGATTCTTTTTTAGGAAATACGTTTATCATGAATGAAAACACCGATTGGAATAAAACGCAACGTTTCTATTCTAATTTAAAACTTGAAAACAATATTACCTTAACGATTACAGAACCTATAGTTATTTCTCCACAAGCAACAATTATCTTTGGAAACAATTCAAAAATTATTTTCGAAAATAAAGGAAAGATTATTTATCCAAATGGAAATGATTTTAAAAATTACATTCATAAAAAAAGTAATTCTATTGTTCAACTTTAATTTTTAAATCCACCGAAAATATTCGCTTTGGATTATCATAAAGTTTTAAGACATTTCCATCAAAGTTTTTGGGTGTGTAAATTGCACACATAGTATTCTCTACATGATATAAATTATCATGAAACTGCTTTGGAACACCTTTCAATATTGCATTTACTATTTCAAATCGAATATCCTCTGGCGAGAAACCATAGTCGTGCCAAATCACTATTGAATTCTCATGAATTAAATGTTCAAAAACATTTTTAGTATCAGAAACTACAAAATCAAAATGATGATTACCATCAATAAAAATCACGTCAAACTTTTTATTTAAACCTGCAAAATTAAATTTTGTAGAATCTCCTAAGTGTTGTTTAATTATTGAATTATTTCGAATAAAAAAACCATGTGCATTTGCATATTCTTTTGTAAAATTATACGTTTTATAATCGTTAATATCCAAATCTAACGTATTCAAATCAGCTGCAACATCAGTTAAATTAGCTATACTTTCTCCTCTCCAAGTTCCTATTTCAAAATATTTACATTGCTCAAATTCTTTACATGCATTTTTCAACAATAATAAATCTGTGATTAGTGAACCTCCATCCAAAAACGCAACAGTCTCTAATCTTCCATCAAAATTAGGAAACAATTGATCCAACGAAACTTGCTTAAATCCTTTTTTATAAAAATCTGGCGTTTTCTTTTCCCAGTTTTCATTTTGATTGATAATAACATTTAATAACCATGGATTTTTACATATCTGTAAAATTCCATCTATTGTTTTTAATATTTTTTTTGAAAATGACATTTTAAATACTTTTTAAATACTTTCTAAATAAATAACATGCATACAAACCTGAAATAACAAAGGTGAATAACATGCCAAAAGCAGCTCCTTCAATTCCATAAGAGGGAATTAGAAATGCGTCAAAAATAACTAAACTTATAATTGAAAGTAAGGATACTCTAACATTCCAATCAGATCTACCAATTGTGCTATTCAAATTAATGTATAATATTCTGAAAAGCATTCCTAATACAACAGCAATTGTTACAATAAAAAACACTTTATCACCTAATAAATAGGTTTGATTAAAGAATAATTTGATCAACCAATCCTTTAAAAAATAGCTTCCGAAAACTATGATAACTCCAAGAGGGATAAAGATTTTGTAATAATTTTTAATATAAAACTTCAAAAAGTTTTTATCGTGACAATTCTGAATAATTCGAGGAAAATCCGTTTGAAATAAAATGGTCGGAAGAAATAATAAATTCATCGGAAGAATAATCGCAACCTTATATAAAGCAATATCTTTATCAAGCATGAATAATGCAATCATCGCAATATCAATCGAAAATAATAATTCAGACGCAAAATAAGCTAACGATTCCATTCTACCATATCGCCACATTGCTTTCCAATTCATTGAAGTAATCTGATTTACAGCTTTTTGAATTATATTTTTTGAATAAAAAAACAAACTCAAAAATGGAGCAATCGCTAACGAAACCATATATCCAATCGCGCCAAAATAAATCGTTAAAATAAATGTTAGTAACAATCCAATACAATTGATAAAAATATTGAGAAATGCAAACTTCTTATTTTTTCCATTTATTCGATAATCGATTGTTAAATGAGATTGAAAAAACATTCCAAAAAGACGTATTGCAAACAATAAAATAATCCATTCTAATTGCTCAAATTTAAGCGTATAAATATTTGCAACTGCTATAAAAATTAGAGCTAATAAAAATTGATAAACCATTCCATTCCTCAGTAACTTACGACTCAAATCTTGTTTTATTTGCTCATCATTTTCTCCTGCACCAAATTTCATTAGAACCTGTAACGAGCCAAAACCACTCCATGGAGACATAAAAGCTACAATTGAAGCAATAAGTGTTATTCGACCAAATTCATCTTGCGGAATCATTTTCACAATAAAAATTATATTAATCAACATGACTAATTTTTCTATCAAAAAAGATAAAAAAACATAGAAGCCGTTGTTCTGTAAAAATGATTGTATAAATTTGATTAAATCTTTCATTTCAAAACTTCTGTATAAATTTCATTATAATGTTGGGCAATTTCTTCTTTAGCAAATAGCTTTCTTGCATAGTCATTCATCTTTTCAGCTTCTGCAAATTTCTTCCCTTTTATAACCTCAATCATCGCTTCAAACAATTGATCTTCATTTTCAGATTCGATTAAAATTCCAAAATTATTCGGAAAAAACTCTTCAATACCACCAACTTTCGTCGCAATTAATGGTAATCCTGTCGCAAAAGCTTCTGCTTGTACACAAGGTTGGTTTTCGAATCGACTAAATAACACAAAACAATCTGCATCATTCATCTTCTGATTAACTTCATGATGTTCTAATCGTCCAAAAGTTGTGATATAATTTTCTAACTTATGTTCTTTTATAAAATGTATAATTGGAGTTAAATCACCATTTCCTCCTATATAAAATTTAAACGAATAATTGTTTTCTGCTAATCTTTTTGCCACATTCAACATGCCTGAGATATTTTTGTGTTGATCACCTAAATGTGATAAATGCAAAAAACGAATTTCGTTAGAATTTAAATCTAATTTGTAATCAAATCTTTCTAAATCAACAACATTTGGAATTACTTGATAAGAAACTTTATGATTAATCTTTTTTATAGATTCTCCTAAATGAGTGGAAACAGGTAAAACTATATCAACAAAATTAAGAATTTTCTTAATCGCCAAGCGCTTATAAAACGGAAGTTGAATAAATTTATTCGGATGCAAATTCGTCCAATGTTCTGTTAAAATAACAGGTTTTTTATATTTTATTTTTAAGTAGGTTAATAATAAACCCGCTGGATAAATAACATTCAAATGAATTACATCAAAATGATTAACCAAAGCAATACCCTTTAGAAATGCTCTAATTTGTTTAATCAAATTAAACGGACCGAAAAAAGATGGTTTAAAATAAATAATTATCTCTCTTACATTTTCATTGATATTATCTGTAATCTCAAAATCAGATTTCAAATTTTGGTCCTTAATTGCATGTACAAGTATTACATTATTTAAAGTAGATATTGCTCTTAAATGGCGTTGTATAAAATCTCCATTATCTAAAAGTACACGACTTGGGTACCAAGAAGCCAAAGCTAATATATCTTTTCGCAAATTATTCACCTTACTTTTTATATCTCTTAAGTTCTTTCATTACAAAGTATAACTGAACTAAATAGCCTACTCCAGCAAAGAAAGAATATAGGGATAACGTTAAAAGTATATTTTTATTTAAACCGCCAATCACACAAGTTGTAATTGTGACCAAAACAAGGTAAATATTAAAGTATAAGGCGTAATGATTTTTCTTGATAACCACTACAATTTGTTGAATAGGATTCATCGCCGAACGACATAAAATCCAAAACGAAAGAATCCACGTCATAATATGCAAACCTCGCCATTCTGGACCAAGCATCCATTCGAGAATAAAAATTCCAATAAAATTCATCAACAAAAGAAAAACAGCAATTGCAGCAACATTATACACAATCACTTTTTTTGACAAATCATACAACTGATGCGCTCTATGATCAATCATTGAAGCTGATTTTTGAAAGAAAACCTTCGAAATCGAATTGGATAACAAAACCAATGGAACAACCAAAACTTTAGATGCATTTCCATAAAAACCTGCATCTTCTTTCGTAAAATAAAACAACAACAAAATCGTCATTAGATTATTCGCAATCACATTCAGAGATTCTGATGGTAATGTATACTTTATAATCTCTTTATTTTTTGAAATTGTTTTTTTTGCTAAATTAAAATCAATCGAAGAAAATCGCCCTTTGGTAATCGAAAAATAAAACACACAAGATAAAACTGTCCCGAAAATAGTTCCATAAATCAAACCTGTTTCTTTATAGCCCATCCAATAAAAAATGGCCTGAAAAACAACTGAAAAAACTGCATTAATCACGACTCCTGTTGAAATGCTTTTGAATAATTTATACTTAGTAAACAACGTATTTTGAACATTGTTCCAAGCTGTAAACAATCCTGCAACGCAACTTAGAAAAACAATAAATAAGGAGGTTTTGAACGTGAAAATTTTTTCTAAAACAGCGTAGCCTAAAAAGAATAAAATCGTTACAACGCTACTCACTAATAATAAGGTCGTGAACAAATTTCGAATTGCTTTAGACGATTTCGAAATTACAAAAATATTCTCCAAACGAAATGTTGTCAAAATAGAAAGAATAGCTACAAAACCTAAAAAAGCATTGTAAGTACCTGATGCTTCTGGTCCATAAATTCTTGCCAAAATTATTCCTCCAACAAGCATTATCGCTTGCGCAATCGTGTTCCCAGCAAGCAAGGACAAAACGCCTTTTGCATTCTTCGTTTTAAATTTTTCTAACCTTGTTTTCAATTGATGTAATCTTCATCAGCAAATCTACATAAAATCCTTAGCTTTGCATTTATGAACACAATAAAACACGTTTTTTTCGACCTTGATAATACACTTTGGGATTTCAGAAAAAATGCAAAATTCGCTTTAAAAGAACTTTATATAAAATACGATGTTGAAAACCGATATGGTTTTTCATTTGAAGAATTTCACCCTTTTTACCACGATAGTAACGAAAGTCTTTGGGCTTTAATTCGTGACAAAAAAATCACAAAAGAAGAATTAAGAGCAAGACGTTTTAAAGACGCTTTTGATAAATTAGGTATCGACAATGATGCTTTGGCGAAAATTTTCGAAGAAGAATACATGGAAACGATTACCAATTATAATGAAGTAGTAGATGGTGCAATGGAATTGTTAGATTATTTGAAACCAAATTACAACCTACATATCATTACAAATGGTTTTATCGAAGTCTCAAAACGTAAAATTGAAACATCAGATTTAAACGGTTATTTTGACACAGTTACCTATGCTGATGAAATCAAAATTTTGAAACCAGATCCTCGTATTTTCTCTTTAGCAATGGAAAAATCTGGCGCTAAAAAAGATGAGTCAATTTATATTGGTGATGATTGGATTGCGGATGCGGTTGGTGCAAAAGCATACGGAATGTCAGCAATTTTCTTTGATCGATTAGAAGAAAACTTCTCGATGGATGACGTTCCAACGATTACTCATTTGGATGAAGTAAGAAATTATTTATAATATACAACGGTTCAGAAAATTCTGAACCTTTTTTTATTTTCTACCTTTAAAATCTTCCATCGAATCATAAATACCAAAAACATCCCCCATCACAAAATCATATACCTTATTTGGTAACAAAGCTTGCGATAACCGAACAAACCAATATGGAAGTGGCATAGGAGTTCTTAATTTTCCTTTCTCGATATTCGAAATAATTTTACTTGAAGCTTTTTCAGGATCAAGTATTGGGACAATGCGAGATTTTACCCCATCAAACATTCCTGTATTGATATAAAATGGCATGACACAATTTACAATCACCTTGCTTTTTTGTTGTTTCATTTCGAGACTCACCGTTTCCGTAAAACCAACTATTGCCCATTTACTCGCTACATAAGCAGCCATTTTTGGAGTTGAAGTTAATCCAGCCATCGACGCAATATTACAAATCACACCTGTATTTCGTTTCACCATTTCGGGCAAAAAAGCATGCGTCAACACCATAACCGCATTAACATTCATCGTTCGGTTAATTTCTTCTAAGGTATGATCAATGTAATTTTTACCAACAACAATACCCGCATTGTTAATTAACACATCAATAGATTTATTATCATTTTTAATTTTTTCGATTGTTGATAAAAGCTCTTCTTGATTTGACAAATCTACCTGATAAGCAGAAATTGGAATATTAAAATGAGAAAACTCTTCTTTTACTTGGTTAATTCCAGCTAAATTATAATCGAGCATCACCAATTCTTGCGCACCTTTTTCTAACACTTTTCTGCTCATTATCTTTCCAATCCCAGAAGCAGAACCAGTAATCAAAACTATTTTATCTTTAAAATTAAATTTCATTATATCAATAATTTAATCATTTATAATTCACTATTCACGTTTGCTTTTACCATAAAAATAAGCATTCTCTTTTTATAATAAAATAGTAGATAAGCGTAATTTTTTTCTTTTGATCTATTCGATGTATTTAAGAAGATAATTTTGAAGGAAATATATTTTAAAAATTTATTACAAATTCTTTGCAAAATTAAAAATAGTCTTTATATTTGCAGTCCAAAATAAGAACAATCGTTTCTTATCAGGAATGGCCGAGTGGCGCAACTGAATAGCGCACTTGATTACGGCTCAAGAGGTTACAGGTTTGAATCCTGTCTCGGTCACAAAAGCAAAAGCTCATCAAAATTTGATGAGCTTTTTTGTTTTAATACACTTCTGTTTCTTGTGGAATTTCCTCTAATTTTTTCTTTTGTTTTGACATAAAAAAGATACAATTCCCGAACCAGGTTAACCAAAAAATATAAAATCCAAAATGAAATGTTTTCTTTAGTAATCGATGCGATGTTTCTGTGAAATCATAATATGTATAAATTAATCCTATTATTCCTATCGAAAGAAAGATGAATGGCAATAACAATTGTTTCAAACGTTTGGTTGTTTTCATTTTCCAAACAGATAACACCACAAAAATTATCGCTTGAATCGCAAATAATAAAAGTGCTGTTTTCCACCACGATTTTAGAATAGTGTATTCGTTGTAAATAATCGTGATTCCGACTTTTCCGATGAATGACATTTTCGAAATCATGATTCCAGAAAGCAAAGAAGAAAAAGCTAAGATTAGTAAATGTATAATTTTGTTTTTCATTTGATTTAAATCAAAAAGTTAAATAAATTAATTGTTTAAATATCGTCTAAGTTCTCGATACGATTCATATCAGAATCACTAGAACTGACTAAATCATCGTAATAAAAATATTAAATAAGTTATTCCAATTATTAAACCAATCAGAACTGGAATTCCGATTATTAAATTATAAAAATCATTCGTAACAGATTCTGAATTTGAGAATTCATCAAATTTCAGTTTAGGTTTAAAGATTTTAATGATAATAAATCTTATTGTTAATCCTATAAAACCTCCAATAAATTCAAAAAGAATATATCCTAAAATTTCGAAAATCACTTGCATACAAATAATTTATATCCTAATATAATCAAAAAAAGCCTTGCAAATGCAAGGCTTTTAAATATTTTAAAGAAATTGATTCTTATAAGTTAATTGAGAAATCCATTAATTCGTGGAATTTTCTTAATCTATCGATTAAACCTTCTCTATCTAAAGCTTCTAAAGATTCAGTTCCGAATTTTTCACAAGTTACAGATGCTAAAGCAGATCCATAAACGATTGCACGTTTCATATTATCGAAAGAAAAATCATTTGTTTTTGCTAAATATCCTGAGAATCCTCCTGCGAATGTATCTCCTGCTCCTGTTGGATCAAAAACATCTTCTAATGGTAAAGCTGGAGCAAAGAAAACTTGTTCATTTTGGAACAATAAAGCACCGTGTTCACCTTTTTTGATGATAACCGTTTTAGGACCAAATGTCATAATTTTTTTAGCTGCTTTTACTAAGCTGTATTCTCCTGACATTTGACGCGCTTCTTCATCATTAATAGAAATCACATCAACATCTTTGATGACATCCATTAATTCATCCCAAGCACAATCCATCCAAAAGTTCATTGTATCTAAAACCACTAAACCTGGACGTTGATCTAACTGCGTTAAAACTCCTTTTTGTACCAATGGATGTAAGTTACCTAACATCAAAACATCTGGAGATTTGTAAGTTTGAGGAACAACTGGATTAAACGTTTCTAATACATTCAATTCTGTAGCTAATGTATCACGTGTATTCAAATCGTTGTGGTATTTTCCTTCCCAGAAGAATGTTTTTCCATCTTTTACGATTTCCATTCCATCTAAATTGATTCCTTTCGAACGTAATAAATCAATGTATTTTTGAGGAAAATCCCCTCCAACAACTGAAACAATAGCTGTATCTACGCCTAATAGAGAAGACGCCATTCCGATATATGTAGCGGCACCACCTAAGATTTTATCTGTTTTCCCAAAAGGAGACTCTAATTTATCAAAGGCAACTGTACCAACTGTTAATAAACTCATTTTGTATATTCTAAATTAAATAGTTTGCAAATGTATTGAATTGATTTGAATTAAGGCATAATGCCTATTTATTATTTTTAATTTAATCCCTTCTTAACTGCTTGTCCATTAAAAAATTACGATTAAATTATCACAAATATTTATAAAGCATTAGCTAAATCTGTAAACGCAACCTCTGTTTGTTCACCAGAAATCATGTCTTTTACTGTTGCTTTTTGTTCTGCAATTTCTTTCTCACCTAAAAGAATTACTTTTTTAATTCCTTTTTTATCAGCATATCCCATTTGCTTTTTCATTTTCGCATCATCAGGATAAACCTCCGTATTAATACCTTGTTGACGTAATTGTTTCACCAATTTCATCGCAACTGTAGCTTCTGTTTTTCCGAAATTAATGAACAATGCCTGAATATTTGTTGAATCTTCTAAAGCAGGAAATAGATTATTTTCTTCTAAAACTAAATAAATACGATCTAAACCAAACGAAATTCCAACACCAGAAATATCTTTCAGACCAAAAATTCCAGTCAAATCATCGTAGCGACCTCCACCACCAATAGATGATGAGAATTCTCCGATTTTTGCTTTTACTTCGAAAATGGCTCCAGTATAGTAATCTAATCCTCGTGCTAAAGTTAAGTTCAAGAATAATTCGGCAGATTGTAATCCTAAATTTGCTGTTTGCTCAAAAACAAATTCTAATTCTTCGATACCTTTTAATCCAGTTTCAGACGATTTTAAAATATCTTTTAACTGCGCAAATTGCGTTTTATAATCTCCTTTCATAGAGAATAAAGGTGACAAAATCTCGATTGCAGCTTCCGAAATTCCTTTTCCTCGCATTTCTTCTTTTACCGCTTCTTCCCCAATTTTATCTAATTTATCCAAAGCAACTGTAAAATCAATCAATTGAGCCGAAATATCTGCTACTTCTGCTAAACCAGATAAAATTTTACGGTTATTGATATGAATTTCAACTGGCGCTTTCAGTTCTGTAAAAACAGTATCGTATAACTGAACAAAATCAACCTCTTGTAACAGAGAATCTGAACCTACAACATCCGCATCACATTGAAAAAACTCTCTGAAACGCCCTTTCTGAGGACGATCTGCACGCCAAACAGGTTGAATTTGGTAACGTTTGAACGGAAATGTAATCTCATTTTGGTGTTGTACTACGTAACGTGCAAAAGGCACTGTTAAGTCGTAACGCAACGCTTTTTCTGAGATTTGAGATGTGATTTTTTGACTATTTCTATCTGTTAATAATTGTTCATCAACTTTCGCTAAATAATCCCCAGAATTTAAAATCTTAAAAATTAATCGGTCCCCCTCTTCTCCATATTTCCCTGTTAAGGTTGATAAATTTTCGAATGATGGAGTTTCGATCGGAGAAAATCCGAATAACACGAATTGTTTTTTAATCGTGTTGATAATATATTGACGACGATTCACTTCTAAAGGAGAGAAATCTCTTGTTCCTTTTGGAATCGATGGTTTTTGAATGGCCATTTTTCTAAATCTTACTTATAAAGATACAAAAATACATCATTTTGATTTTTAACCCGACATTTTAGGAATAAATCATTGATTTAGAAAATATTTATCTATGCATCACATTTTATTGCATCATTTTTGAACAAAATCTTTTCTCGAATTGATGATTTTAATAAAAAAGAGGTAAACTTCAAACTTCATCCATCGTAATTCTAATTCGTAAATTAAATCGTAATTTTGCCTTATGTATTTAAAAGAACTTAAAGCAAGACAATTCAAGAATTTTGATGAAAATAATTTCGAATTTTCCTCAAAAATTAATGCATTTGTGGGACAAAATGGAAAGGGAAAAACCAATGTGTTGGACGCGATTCATTATTTGGCTTTAAGCAAATCGTATCTCAACCATTCGGATGCGATGAACATACAATTTGATTGTGATTTTTTTACATTAGAAGGCACTTTTGATAAGAATGAAGCAGATGATGTTATTTTCTGTTTGGTTCGTTCTGGTCAACCCAAACAACTAAAACGAAATTCGAAGTCATATGATCGTATATCGGATCATATCGGTCAATATCCTTTGGTCATGATTTCGCCTTATGATAGCGATTTGATCAAGGAAGGAAGTGAAGTTCGTCGAAAGTTTTTGGATAATATTATCTCGCAATCGAACAAGCAATATTTAGCTGATTTAATGCGATACAATAAAGTATTAGTCCAACGAAATGCTTTACTAAAATATTTTGTTGCCAATAATACGTTTGACGCTTCATCGTTAGAAATTTATGATGAAGAGTTGATTCATTTGGGTAAAAAAATACACGAAACTCGAAAAGAATTTATAAAAACTTTTTTAGACGCTTTCCTAAAATATTATAACGAAATTTCGGAAGGACGAGAAAAAGTAAATATCGAATATGTTTCGCAATTAAACGATGCACCTTTTGAAAAGGTTTTAAAAGATGCTTTATACAAAGATCGTTCAGCTCAATATTCGACAGCTGGAATTCATAAAGATGATTTGTTGTTTACGATCACCAATTATCCCATCAAAAAATTTGGGTCGCAAGGTCAACAAAAATCCTATTTAATTGCGTTGAAATTAGCTCAATTAGAAGTGATAAAAAATTCGCTCAACATTACACCTTTGTTATTATTGGATGATATTTTTGATAAATTGGACGAACATCGTGTGACACAATTGATTAAATTAGTGAACGAAGAACGTTTTGGTCAAATTTTTATTACCGATACACATCCCGAAAGAACTGAACAAATCATCAAACAAATTAACGCTGAAAGTAAAGTTTTCCGACTATGAAAAAGTATGAAAAACGAAGTAATCAACAAACGCCTGTTCAAGCTTTAGAGCATTTCATTAAACAAAATGGAAAAGAAGAATTGATTTGGGAAGTGAAGGCTGAAGAAGCTTGGCGAGCTGTTATGGGCAAATTTTTTGAAAAATATACCGATCGTGTTGAAGTAAGACAACGTACTTTATATGTTAAAATTAATTCCCCTGCAATGCGTCATGAATTGATGATGGGAAAATCTAAAATCATTGCAAATATTAATGAGGAAATCAAAAAAGATTTTTTGGTTGATGTAAAAATTTATTAGAAAATGCCTTACATAGAACACTCAAACTATCCGAAACCCAGTTTTCTGAATCGAAATTCGCATTATTCTACGATCTATCCTGCTAAATTTAAAAAATATCCCGTTCCAACCTATACACGAGAAAAAATCGCCACAGAAGATGGTGATTTTTTGAACTTGGATTGGCGTTTTCAAGAAAATAAAGATCAATTAATCATACTTTTTCATGGTTTAGAAGGCGATTCGAAACGAACCTATCTAAATTCGTGTTCAGACTTCTTTTATAAAAAAGGCTTCAATATTTTGGCTTGGAATCATCGTTCGTGTGGTGGTGAGATGAATAAAACATTGCGTTTGTATCATCATGGTTCGATTGACGATGTTCATTGTGTGATTGAAAAAGCAATAAACGAAAATTATAAAAATATTTATTTGATTGGCTATTCGATGGGAGGAGCTTTGGTGTTAAATTATTTGGGTAATTACACCATCGATGAACGTATAAAATGTGGGGTTATTTTTTCTGCTCCAATTTCGCTGAAGTCTTGTGCAGATGAATTAAAGAAATTTCCAAATACTGTTTATTTCAAAAACTTCAAGAGAACACTTACACAAAAATTTGCAGAAAAAGCCAAACAATTTCCTGGAAAAGTGAATGAAGAAATGATTGATAAAATCAAAACTTTTGATGAAGTCGACGATTATTTTACAGCGCCAATGCATGGTTATCAAAACAAAGAAGAGTATTATACCAAGGCTTCTCCAGCAACTGTTTTGAACCGTATCACAACACCTTGTTTGATTGTAAATGCTGCAAATGATCCTTTTTTGGGGGATGAGTGTTATCCTATTGAGCGATTAAAAAATCATTCCTACTGCACTTTCGAAATGCCAAAATATGGTGGTCATTGTGGTTTTCCTTTAAAGGATAATTCTCACTCTTGGTCTGAGATAAGGGCTTGGGAATTTATAAAGAGTTTGTAAAATAATACGCATAAAAAAACCTCGAAGTAAACTTCGAGGTTTTTGTTATTTATAGGTATGGAGTTATTATAACTCGTACCCTGGATTTTGTTTAATTAACGTTCCATCAATATTGATTTCCGCTCTTGGAATAGGGAAAGCAATAAGTGCTGGATCTACCGTTGTTGGAACATAAGATTTATCTCCCCAACGTAATAAATCCCATTGTCTTTGTCCTTCTCCCATTAACTCACGTGCACGTTCATCTTTAAGATCGTCCATTGTTACTGTTGTAACAGGTTCTAAACCTCGTTGAGTAATTAACGTATTGAAATATGTTACAGCTTTAGCAACATCACCACCGTTTAATTCAGCTTCAACACCGTTTAATAAAACCTCTTCATTTCTGATCATTTTGATGTTATCATTTCCTGAAATATTTGTGTATTTACCAGTAATGAATCCTTTTTCATTAATTAATGATTTTCTAATGTCAGATGCTTGATACAACTCATCAGCCACGCCTGCTTTAAGTTGAATATTAGCGTACCCTCTTGGGTTTAATCTATATCCATAAGATGTAGTTCCTAAAGACGATACTTGTCCAACTGCTAATTCGAAAATTGAATTTGAAGCTGCTCCATTTAACGTATAGTTAAAAGATTCTTTTAATAAACCTGAAGCAATTGGAGTTGTATAACCCGCTGCAGCCAATTCATTTGTTAAAGTTCTAACTTTAGCGTAATCACCTTTGTATAAGTAGAATCTTGACATTAAAGCTTTCAAAGCAGGAACACCTAAATCAGTTTTTGTTAATCCTGATCCTGTATTATTTGTCATTAATTCTAAAGCTTTTGTAAAATCTGCATCGATTTGTGCTTCAGTTTCAGCAATTGTTGCACGAGCCATTTTAGCTTTTGGATCAAATTTTGTTGGAATAACAATTCCTAAGTCTCCACCTGTATATTTTTGACCATAAAGTCTCAATAAGTCGAAGAATGCAATTGCTCTTAAACCATAAGCTTGTCCTTGAGAGAAAGAAGCTTTTGATCGATCTAAATCTGTACCATCTAATGTTGCAATATCAGTATTAATAACAATGTTTGTTTTCGCCACCATTGCATAGATTTGATTCCATGTACTTGTTGCGTAAGCATCTGTTGATAACATTGTATAGTTTTGTACATTTTGGTAGTATCCTCCAGCTAAATTACTATACATATTGTCTGATCTTACTTCTCCGTATGCTAAGAAATCTGCTCCATAATATGTGTTTGCTCTCATCGATACATATGCACCTCTTACGAAAGCTTGAACTTCTTGTAAACTTTTTAAAGGAGCCTGTTCAACATCTTGGTAAAATTCTCTTTCAACGAAATCATCACTACACGATACATTGAATGATAATATCGATGCCGTTATGAATGCTATACTTAATAATCTTTTTTTCATTTTATTTTTTTTTTTAGAAACTAACGTTAACACCTAATAAGAATGACTTCAATACTGGTAAACTTAAATTAGTGTATCCAGAAATGTTAGTGTCTGGGTCAAACTTCAAATCTTTATCAAAGTTATGTGTCCAAGCATTATTTGCCATTACATACATTTGAACTGAATTAAGACCTGTTCCTTTTAACATTTTAGAGTCAAATGTATAGGCTAATCTTGCATTACTTAAACGAATGTAATCTGAATCATACAAGAAACGAGTAGATGCTTGATTCGATCTTAAGTTACCTCCAACAATTTGACCTTGTGATGTAACTTTTATTACTGGAGCAGGGTTAGATGCATTTGTATTTTCTGGTGTCCAATAATTTCCCATAACATCACCATAACCAGGATAGTTAAGTGAGTATTGTCCATCACTGTAAGAATAATTAGCCCAATCGTCATAAATTTTCCCTCCAAAACCGTAAGTAAATTGTAAGTCTAATGAGAATCCTTTATAAGCTAAAGTTGTATTAAGACCTCCAAATACATCACTTAAGAAAGATCCTTGGATTGCTTGTTGAGCTTTATTATAGTCATTTGTTGTAGCACCATCTTTTCCATTGATGTACCATAATGGATCTCCATTTGCTGCATCAACTCCTGCCCATTTTCTTAAATAGAATGTACGAACACCCTCACCTTCTGTCATAATTGTTGTAGATGTTTTTACATCTCCTCCATATAATTCAGTAATTTCATTTTTAAGTGTCGATAAGTTAAATCCTAAATTCCAATTAAATTGGTTACGATCACCTCTAAAGATATCAGCATTTAAAGAGAATTCAAACCCTTCATTAACTAATGAACCAATATTATCAACATAAGAAGTTAAACCTTGAGATCCTGAAATAGGGATACTCGTGATTAAGTCTTTTGTTTTCTTGTTAAAGTATTCAGCAGATAATTTAATACGATCATTTAAGAATCCGAAATCGATCCCTACGTTGAATGGGTTAACAGTTTCCCATGACAAGTTTGGATTAAACACTCCTGAATAATTTGCTCCTGCTGCATCATTGTAATTCGAATTAAATGAATATAATCCATAAGGATTTGCAGATACTTGGTTACCAATTTTACCGTAAGATGCTCTTAATTTCATCATCGATATAGCGCGGCTACCTTTAAGCATTCCAATTCTAGCTAAATCAACACCTACTCCAGCAGACCAGAAATCTCCTTCTTTTTGACCTGGCATAAATTGAGATAAAATATCACGACGATAAGAAGCGTCTACTAAAATTAATCTGTCATAATCGTAGTGTGCAGTAGCTGCATATCCCCAACGAGATGAAACACCTCTAGTACCACCATATCCTAATGGCACAACAAAGTTAGTTAATGTCTCTAAGTTAGGAGAACCTACGTTTTGAGCACTCGCATTTAAGAATTTAGAATCAGATTTATATGCTTCTTGAATTAACGAAACACCTACATTATGTAAATCATATTTTTGGTTCCAACTAACAATATTCTGTACGTTGAAATTGAAATATCTACTTACATAAGCATTACTCATCCCGTTTCTAGAAAAACCATCTCCGTGTAAAGGGCTATAGTATCTATCTTCTTCGATATTAATATATTCAGGGGCAAATACTAATGTGTATTTAATATTTTTCCAAATATCATATTCAGCCTTAAAGTTTGCAAAAACTCTTGCAGTCTGAGCTTTACTGTAGTTTAAATCTAATAAAGCAGCTGGATTGAATTGTCCATTTGATAAACGACCACTTGAAGGATCCCAGTAATAAGAACCGTCTGCGTTTCTTACTGGATCTGTTGGTCTATTAAAATATTGAGATAAAATAGGGTTAGCAAATCCTCCTCCATCTGGCAAAGATTTTAAATTACTATAAGACATTTGAATATCTGTAGATAATTTTAATTTATCTGTCGCTTGATATGCTACTTTGTTTGTAAAAGCTAAACGTTTATAATCTGAATTTTTAATTACAGACTCTTGTTTAAAATAGTTAGCAGAAGCGTAGTAAGATAATCTATCATTAGCTCCAGAAACATTAAAGTCTACATTTTGTTGAAACCCTTTCTTTTGAGTTTCATCTTGCCAATTTGTAGAATATGGAGAGTTGAAAACTCCTGTTAAAGAAGATAATACTCCTTTTTTAAGACTTTCCATAGCTAATTCTTTTGTAGCAAAGTAATTAGCGTAAGAACCTCCTCTTTCAACTCCATTAGCAAATGCTTCAGATAAATAATTTCTATATTCATCTGAAGAAAAACCTCTATGAGTATCAACTGCTTTATCATTCCAACCAATAGAAGAAGAGAAATTAAACTTAGCCGCTCCTTTTCTCCCTGATTTTGTTGTAACAATGATTACCCCTGCTCCAGCATCTGCACCATATACAGCTGTTGAAACGGCATCTTTTAAAACAGTTACACTTTCGATATCATCAGGATTCATACTTGCTAAAATGTTACTTGTAGTATTATTTCTTGTTAAATCACCACTTGAAACACGTACTCCATCAACAATCCAAATTGGGTTTGTACTACCGTTAATAGAAGAAATACCACGTACACGTACATTAGCCATACCTCCTGGTTGCCCTGAAGCATTACCTGTTTGTACCCCAGACACACGTCCTTGTAACATTTTATCTACAGAAGCAACTGGAAGGTCTTCAATAGATTTTGATGTCATTGTACTTGTAGCACCTGTTATTTCTTTTACAGTTTTTGTTTGACCAAAACCAATAACAACAACCTCGTCTAAATCTTTTGTTTCATCAGCAAATTTTAAAGCTCCTAAATTAGTAGAAGTTACTTTAAATTCTTTTCCATTGATTACTAATGTATCTCCTACTTTAGCGTCAATGTTAAAATTCCCATTCTCGTCTGTATATGCAACTTTATCAGTACCTTTCACAGTAACCTCTACGTCAGACTCTGGGAAATTGTTCGCATCGTTAACTACACCCGTTACTTGAGCAAAAGCCATTGTTCCTAACCCTAGGAAAGCTAATAAGCCCAAAGATGTTAATCTTCTCCTCATAGTTTTATATTTTATAACATTTTGGACAAAACTCTAACTTTTTTTTAAGATTTCCAAAAACTTAAGGTTTTTTTTTATTTATCAAGTATATAATATAAAATAGCTATATTATACTAAATAACAACAATTATATTCAAAAAATATCACTAAATTAAATTAATTGCATGGCGTTAATAAATAAAACTTATCTTTAATATTCTTTTTTACATTATTGATTTTAACTTTACCATTAATTTAATCTTAAAGCTTCATAATATTTACAAAAAAATGGCTATCTAAAAAGATAGCCATTTTGGTATTTAACAAGTTTATTAAAAATCTTTATATATTAATAACCTGGAGTTTGCGTCATATTTGTATTTAAATTTAATACAGATTGAGGAATTGGAAATTGCCATTTGAAATCACCAGCTTTTAATGTTAATTCAGAAGAAGATGTACCAGTACCATCTGCTAAATATCCATTTCCACTTCTTTGGATACCACTTGTGTAAGCTGAAGAAATTCCACTAACACCTTGTAAACGTTTTAATGTGAACCAACGGTCACCGTTTTCGAAAGCTAATTCTTTGCGACGCTCTAATTGGATTGCATCAAAAATAGCAGCTCCTGTTTCTCCTCCTTCGTATGAAGAGTAACGTACATCTCTCAATTTATTAAGAGTTGTTAATGCACTTGCACTGTCTCCTGCTAAATACTGAGCTTCCGCTAAATTTAAGATTGCTTCTTCAACACGTAAATAACGACCGTTATTTAATCCTAATTTAACTTTACCATTGATGTATTTATTAACAGCAATTACTTGTTGATAATCATGATTAGAAGGGGTAAAAACTTTGAAATATGCATTAACACGCTCAGGTTCTGTTTCTTGATTGTATAAAGCATAAAAATCTTTGTCTACCGCGTATTCAATTACAATATTTTCATCAGTTGCTCCTTGACTAAAATTTGTACCAATTGTAGGATCTCCAGAATTAACAAATGGAATTTCGAATAATACTCCATTGCTATTATTAGATGTCCACAACGCTGCTAATTCAGAAGGATTAGCTGGTGCTACTGCATCAACAGCAGGTTGTGTAAATTCGATTGCTTTCTTGTAATCTCCTTTGTATAAATATATTTTACCTAATAAAGCTTGAGCTGCATATTGATTAATTACAGACGCTTCTTTTGTTGCTTTCAAATTTGGAATAGCTGCTTCTAAATCTGCAATCATTTTATCGTACGTTTCTGCAATTGTAGCATCACGTTTAGGCATTGCTTTTGGATCATATTGATCGATATATGCAATACCTACAGTTGTAGGTGCATCTGCAGATTGTGTAGGAATTTCGGCATACGTGCGAGCTACCTCAAAGTGTGCTAATGCACGAACAGCTTTTGCTTGAGCGACAACATTATTCTTGAAATCACCATCAGGTAAATTATCTGCATTAGCTAAAATAATATTGGCTCTTGAGATAATATTGTATGATGTTGAATAAATACTTGTTGGTACAGAGTTAGAATTATATGCCCATGTATGCGCTCTTTGTCCTGAACGACGTCCATTAGGATCTAAGATTAAGTTGTCAGACATAATATCACCAACTGCGATAATATCACTTGCATTGCTTAATCCTGCATAATAACCTGCTTGACCAAAACCTTTGTATACTCCATTTAATGCATTGGTAAAATCAGATTCTGTTTTGTAATAATCTGAAACTTCAATAGCGTCGAATGGTTTTTGATTGATATCATCATCACTACATGATGTAAAACTTAATGCACAAGCTAATAATGATAATACTAAAATATTTTTTTTCATTTTGTTACAATTTTTTAGAATGATACATTAAATCCGATTGAAAAAGAACGAACTAACGGATAAGAGAACGCTGTAAATGAGTTAGATACATATCCTGATGATCCTGCTGCACTACTTTCACTTGTTCCTGTACCAGCAATTGGGTTACCATGGTAATTTGTCCACAATGCTAAGTTTTGTACTTGAGCAAACATTCTTAAATTTTTAACAAAAGTACCTTCTACTAACTTAGAGAAATTGTATCCTAATGATAAACTACGGAATGCGATATAATCTGAGCTCTCTAAATATTTTGTAGAATATTCTGGCCCTGTTGTATTAGGCATTGCAAATGCTGCATGATCACCTGGTTGTTTCCAGTAATTTGCTGCTTCTACCACGTGGTTATCTAAAGATGTTGGATCTGTTAAGTATGCGTATGTGTTGTTGTACATGTATCCACCTGCTGAGTATGTAAAGTCTGCATTAATGTCAAATCCGTAGAATTTTGCATTCAATCCGAAACCTCCCATTAATTTTGGAAGTGGCGTTTTATTTGTTGCAACAGCGTCACCACCATCATAAACATCCGTTATGTTTCCGTCTTTATCAAAGTACAAATCTTTACCCGTATTTGCGTCAACACCTGCATGTTTTACTAAATAGAATTGGTAAGGTTTACCACCTGATACATGAATCATACTTTCGTAAGAATCAGACATGATCAATGAATTTTGACCATCTGCTAATTCATTAACTTTGTAATTTAAGTTTGTTACGTTACCGTAGAAAGATAAATCAAAGTTTTTAGAACGAATTACATCATAGTTTAACTCTAACTCAACACCTTCTGTTTTAATTTCTCCAGCATTAACAGTTGTTATATATCCTCCTGCTTCTGCAGATAGTTGTTTGTTAAAAATAAAGTCTGAACGTAATTCATTGAAATATGCAGCAGAACCTGTTAAACGACTTCCAAAGAATCCGAAATCAACTCCTACATTAAATTTCTTGTTAGTTTCCCAAGTTGCATTAACATCAGCTAAGTTAGTTGTAGGAAAACTTGCAGGATTACCATTATAAGTTCCTAAGATATTCATCAAGTTCATATTTGCATAACGTGCCAAACCTGAGTCATCTCCTACTTCACCGTATGATGCTTTAAGTGTTAAATTACTAACTGCTTTTGCATCACGTAAAAAGTTCTCTTTTGCTAAATTCCAACCCAAAGCAACACCCCAGAATGTTCCATATTTATTATCTAACCCTGCTAAAGAAGTACCGTCACGACGAACATAAGCATCTACAAAATATTTATTTGCAAAGTCATAAGATGCAGCTCCTAAATAACCAAATTTAGACACTCTCCATCTTTCTGATTTCGAATCTTGTTCGATTAAAGTTGCCAATCCTTGTGTTTGTAAATAGTCGTTAGGGAATCCAAGTCCGTACAATGTCATCGAATATAAACTTTGGTTAATATATTCTGTTGCAGCTGTTACGCGTAAGTTATGTTTTCCAAAACTATTTTCGTAAGAAACCTCATTACGCCAGTTGTAATCGAAACGATCTGTACTTCTATCTGTTTTAGCACCAGCATCACCTAATAATTCAGATAATAACGCAGATGGTTTTAGGAAGTTTTCATATTGTGTGCGGTTATATGTTGCACCAAAAGTTGTACGTGCTGATACATTTTTTGTAATATCAGCTTCTACAAATCCAGTCCCATAAATACGTAAATATCTTGTTTCAGCATCAGTATTTTCCATCTCATCTGCAACAGGGTATCCCATGTAGTTTGCATTTGGATTGTAGATACGATCTCCTTGTTCATCTAATGCATAATCACCGTTTGCATCCATTTGATAGAATGTTTCGTATGGGCGATTCATTAATGTATTAAAGAAAGGTGATTGTGCATTCACACGGTCACGAGGAGAATCTAAAGTTGTATAAGATCCATTTACATTAACACCGTAACGTAACCAATCTTTTACTTTAGTTGTATTATTAAATGTTGCAGAAATTCTTTCTAAACCATTATAATACTGTACAGCACCCTCGTTCTTATCATATCCAATAGAAAAATTATTTGATGATTCACCATCATTTTTACTAATCGAAACAAAGTGAGATGATGTTAAACCATTTTTGTATAAATCATCAGACCATTTGTGGTCATTCTTAGATAAACGTGCTATTTCTTCTGAAGTACGAGCTTGCCCTAATCCTAAATTAGGAATAGTACTTAAACTATTTTGGTAATTTAACAATTGCTCGGCATTCATCAAATTAATATTTGGCAAGTCAACCATATCGTTAACTCCAATACGAGACGAATAGCTTACAATTGCTTCACCTTTTTTCGCAGATTTAGTTTTCATGATGATTACACCGTTCGCTCCACGAGATCCAAAGATTGCTAATTGAGAAGCATCTTTCAATACCTTCACTTCTTCGATATCTGCAGGGTTAATTGCATTAACATCAGAAGCTGTCATATACGTACCATCAACAACATATAATGGAGATTTTACACCACCATTCAAACCAATTGCTCCACGAATTGTAACGTTAGCAGTTGCACCAGGAGCACCACTCATTGCTTGAGATGACAAACCAGCCGCTTTACCTCCTAACATTTGGTCAATAGAAACAGAAGGGTTCATCTGTTCTAAATCTTTTGCCTTAACAGTTGTTACACCTGATTTAGATGGAGCGTTGAAAATAGATTTTACAACTACTTCACTTAAATCAACTGGACTACTTGTTGTAGCAGCATACTTTAAAGTTCCTAAGCTATTGCTTGTTACTGTGAATTCTTTCCCATTAATTACTAAAACATCTCCAATTTTAGCATCAATATCAAATTTTCCGTCTAAATCAGTATAGACAACTTTGTCCGTACCTTTTACAGATACTTCTACATCCGATTCCGGAAAATTATCTGCGTCATTTACAACACCTGTTACTTGAGCAAATGCAGCTGTTCCTAAACCAAGGAAAGCCAATAAACTCAAAGATGTGATTCTTCTCCTCATAGTCTTATTTTTATAAAATAGGGGAACAAATCTGCAAATTAAATTTTAGCTAAAAAAACAAATTGATAAATATTTAATATTTTATTAAATCAAGACAAAAAAGATTTTATTTATCAGCTTTAAAATTTGAGAGAATGATAATTTTAGAAAGATTACATTTTTAACAAATATGATAAACATCTATCTGTTTTTATGTTAATTATTTTCAATTACACTAAAATCAATATTGCATAATATTAAAAAAACAATTAATTACAATTATTTTTTTATACGAAGAACCGTTAAAAAATGACACTAAAAATTATCTTTTTCTTAATGGAAAAATAATTTTTAAAATAAAAAAGACGGCTAAAATAGCCGTCTTAAAGTTAAATCAATTAATTAGTCAATTAATCAATTTTGATATTATCGATAACTAAATCATAAGCTTCATCTTTTCCTACTTTTAGTGCAAAAATATTTTCACCAGCAGTTTTTTGAATATCTACTCCTTCAATATTTAGAGTAACAAGAACCCATTCGCCTTTAGTATCAATTTTACCTGTATATTGATTTGCATCAATTGGTGATAAAGATACATTTGCATTCGATAAATCTCCTACATTATATACTACGTATTTTTTATCAGATTTATACACATTTAGTGACAATGATTTCCCAGATGTTCCTTTTACATAAAATGTAATTTTCTTTGGAGTTGCAGGAATTGTATTATTTACAATAGTTGTAAATACATAATCATTTGCTTTTGGTGTTCCTTTTAAAAGTAATGCATTTGTGTTATCTCTACCAACACCAACTCCGCTAGTTGCATAGGTATCTTTCACTAAGCCAAAAGAGTTAATAGAAGATAAAAAGTCAGCCCAAACGTTAAAATCAGATCCTTTAAATAACAAGTTAGCAGCTTCTGTATCATTTCCGCCACCTGGATTTTGTCCTCCACCTACATCAAAACGAGGTTGATCAAAGTTGACATCTTTTGTATCACGGATATATACTTGCCAAGTAGACCCATATTTAGAAACTACAACTGTAATAGAACCACTTCCTGTTGGTAATGGCTCGTCTTTCCAATCTGCAAAGTTTGAGTTTCTTAATACTACACCTGAACGGCTTCCTGTTTTATCAACTAATTCTCTGTTCTCTATTTGAGATGCTGTACCATATGTTTTATCAACATCTGGTTGTAAGAATTGTACATTGTTAATCTTAACTAATGTGTTCACATTCTCATTTCTCATTGCCTCTGCTAAACTATTGAACTCTTTTGGCTGAATAGCTTGAATAGGCTCACATGTTTTAACTACATATTTCTCATACTCTGTAAGACCTATACGACCTATATCAAAAGAAGGGTCCACTGATCCGATTTTTACAATACCTGCTCTTGTATCTTGTTGAGCTCTTAAGCCTTTAAGACGAATTTGAATCTTAGAACCTAAAGGGTATTTTGTATATAGATTACCTGCATTAATTTCTATTTGAGTTCCGACAGTTGGATTTACTGGATCATCTTGAATAGAAATTGTTTTGTAGATATTTCCTGTTTCATCGCTTGAAATAACATACGCTTCTAAAATTAAATCATCAAGAATTGCTTTATTCTCATCAACGTTTAATTGATTCGAATTCACTTTTTGCATTAACTCTGGTAAAGTAATATTCGCTGTAGGTAAGTTACACTCGATTGGAGGAGTTGAATAGTCGTCATCTTGTACACACGACTGTGCTGTAAATAAGCCTAAACTTAAGGCTGTAGCTAATGTTATTTTTGATATTGTATTCATTGTTATATTTTCTTTAGTCTTTAATTAAAATCTGAAATAAATGTTTGCAAAATAAGTTGTTCCCATTCCATAGAACATTTTTGGTCCAAACATGCGTTGATAATTTTTATCGATTGCATTGTTGTAGTTACCAATTCTCATTTGTTCAAATCCTCCAGTGACATAACTTTTATTGTTTAAAACATTATTGATCGTTCCTGAAATTCCTGCAGAATATTTACCAATACGGAATGTTTTTCCTAAGTTGATATTCAACATAAATTCATCACTAAATTTTTCTTGTTTTAACACTTGTTTCAATCCTTCTTCAGTTACATTAGGCACAACTGCACCTTGAGCACCTGTAACAAAACCGTTTGTTCTACGGTATGGAGCGATATCAGCATAATTATTCATTAAATAATTCCCTGAAACACCTACCCACCAAAACTTAGGTGCACGATATTCTGCTCCTAAAGAAAATCCTGATTGAGGCCCTGACGCTACTTTATAATTTTCGATATGAGCTGTTCCGAAATTTTTGTAAGGAATACCTTGTACACCAAATTCGTCTGAATATAAATTATAGCTTGGATTATCTTTGTAAATATATTGACCAATAGATGCTACTGCTGATAAAGTAAGAACGGGTAAAACTTGTGCTTCTACAGCCAACTCAGTTCCTAAATATTCTTTACCAACACCAGTCATTACTTCTGATACAAATAATCTACTTTCGTCACTTGTTCCATCGATATAACCAAACGATTTTTCAATTTCATCTTTTGTTCTTGTATAGTATGCAGTAGCACGAGCTTTGATACGTGGCGCTCTTAAAATATATGATAGATCACTTGAGAAAATTTTCGCACTTTCTATTCCATCAACAGTTACATCATTCATACGAGCATTTGGAAAAATTTCATCAGAAGTTGGTGCTTCTGTTTGATACATTACATTTGATTGCACAAAATTACGTCCGTCTAATTTTACCAAGAAATTAGATTTAACTCCAAAATCTACGAAATCATACGTTTTACTTTTTCCATAAGAACGATCTTTGTACATTTCGTTTTGAAATTTACCATCACGATAGAACTTCGTTAAGGCAGCTTTCATTCCAATCGTTACATCTAAAAATTTTCCTTTGATTTTAGACTGCATATATAAATCTGCATAATCACGGTTAATTTCGTAGTAGTACTCTTGTTTGTCTCCTTTTCCAACTCTATCTCTTTCAGAAGCATCACGGTTATCTAAAAGATTAAAGCGATAATAACGTGCTACACCATTATCTACTATAGAGTTATAATCATCTGTATTCAACACATATTGCGCACCCATTAAATCTTGGATCTCACGATACAATTTAGATTTTGTATTTTGGTAAGATGCTGCGATTGTCAAATCGATATTTGGTGCTAACTCTGTTTGGAAATTTGTGTAAGCAGTAGCTGTTTGATCTTCGTTAACATCAGCTGTCAACCAATATGCTGCTCTTCCTGTAGCACTATTTTCATTAGCTCTATATAAATTACCCCAATTTAACTGAGAAATCTCTCCATTTCTCCATTGACCAAGTACTTTATTGTAGTTTGCTTGCTGAAAATCTGTTGGAATTCCATTGATATTGTTACGATCAAAAAGATAATAACTTGGCATGTTTCCATAATACGTTGGTGATGGATTATTTGCATTAAACCAATCTAAACGAGAACCACTTTCTTTACCAAATTGATACGAAAGTGTTGTTGTCAATTTAGATTTTTCATTAATATTCCAATGGTGCGTTAACATATTTACTGGTTCGAAGGTTTTCTTCACACGTTCGTTACGTTTTTCACCATCTTGCCATCCCCAATACGAATTGTAGTAAATTCCTTTCATATCTACCACTTCTTGTGTATTTGGAGAACCAGTAGAACGACGAGTAGGTGCACCAAAACTTGTCAAGTTTAAGGTATGTTTTTCATTAAACTTTTTCTCTACACCTAAATAGTACGCATAAGCATCATAAAAAGTACCTTCTATAATTCCTTCTTCAGCCCAACGTCTACTTCCTGAAACCATAAATGCCCAACCATTATCCATCAAACCTGTGTTATAGGTTGCCATTACACGATTTCTGTACGAACGATTGGTGTTAGAATAAGCTAAACTTACTCCTTTACGCATTGTCGAAGGACGAGTATCAAAATTTGTTACTCCTCCTAAATCTCCAAAAGCATATTTAGAAGGCTCTAATCCGTATGTTAACTCTTCTGGACGACGAGTAACATCATTTAGACCTCCCCAGTTATTGAAGGTTGCACGTCCATTATCCATTTTGTTCATACGAACTCCATTAAAATGTACGTCATTATATTTGTTATCTAAACCTCTTGGTTTAAACCAATACGAACCTAATTCGTATGCAGATACACGAGCAAAAACGTCGCGTGAAGATTGTAAAAGTCCTGAATTTGAAGCTGTAGAACTTTCATCATCAGATAACTCATCATCTGTTAATGTAATAATACCAACTTCTGCTGTATTTGGATTAAATGTTAATTTAATTTCACCTAAGTCAAGCTCTTTTTGTCCTGCTACAGTGATTTCTTTTTCAAAAGGGTCGTACCCTACGCCATAAACTTGTAATTTGTATGTTCCATCTGGAATATCAACAAACTGAAAATAACCTATACGATCAGTAATCGCAGCATCATTCACTGCGCCTCCGTCTAATCGTACAGTGAGGTTATAAACCTCTTCACCAGTTGCAGCATTTTTAGCCACCCCAGTAACCTTTGTCTGCGCCTGTGCAAAAGCGACAGTTGCAGCAAAGACCGAAAGACTTAACAATAATTTGTTCATTCAAACGAATTTTTATTTATAAATTAGCTATCTAAAAAAAATAGGACAACAAATTTAGTAAATTCATAATTAATAACATATGTTTAAAATTAATAAATCTTTAACTTTATTAATAATCTTTAATTTATTTTTAACGTTAACTACTCAAGCTCAAACTAAATATGCGAGTGCGACAGTCGCTTTTTATAATGTTGAAAATATTTTTGACACCATAAAATCGGTGGGATATATTGACGGAACATTACCATTTAATGATAAAAATTATCATATCCAGATTGCAGAATCTGACATTTCAAAGTACGAAACAGAAGATTTCAAACAAAGTTACACCTACGAAAACATAAAAGGAAAGAAAATTATTCGTCCTTTAATTCTTCAAGAAGAGTTTTTACCAAATGGGAATAAAAGATGGAATACGCAAAAATATTTTCAAAAAATCAATAATATTTCAAAAGTAATTAGCGAATTAGGCGCTGATGTTACAAATACCGCACCTGTAATTGTAGGGATTTGCGAAATTGAAACGAAAGAAGTTTTAGAAGATTTAGCAAACAGTTCGGCTTTAAAAAAATACGATTATGGTGTTGTTCATTTTAATTCATTTGATGCCAGAGGAGTTGACACAGGTTTATTGTATCAAAAATCTCGTTTCAAAGTAATTGAAGCAAAACCTCATCCTATTTTTAATTATAATGCAGATGGTAGACGTCGATACACACGTGATATTTTACAAGTGACTGGATTATTAGATGGAGAAGAAATTACGTTTTTAGTTAACCACTGGCCATCTCGTAGTGGAGGAGAAAAAGCTTCGATGCCAGCTCGTATGGAAGCTGCAAAAGTGATGAAAGGTATTTTTGAAGATTTAAAAGCTCAAAATCCGAATGCAAAAGTAATTGCAATGGGAGATTTTAATGATGATCCTATTTCACCAAGTATCAAAAACACATTCAATCCTGCTGGAGAAATTTCTAAATCAACAGAAAACGGCTACTATAATCCAATGTTACCTTTATACAAAAAAGGAATTGGGACTTTAGCTTATCGTGATGCTTGGAATTTATTTGATCAATTTATATCTACTTCATCATTGGTTACAAAAAACAAAGATTATTCTTCTTATAAAATCTTTAAAACAGAGGTTTTTAACAAAGATTATCTAATTGCAACAGAAGGTGCATACAAAGGTTTTCCAAATCGTATGTGGAGTGGTGATACATATCGTGCAAATGGTTACTCTGACCACTTCCCTGTTTACACAATCTTATTAAAACAAGTGAAATAATATGAATAAATTAGCACAATTATTTGGTCAAAAAAATAATCGTCTTCTTACAATATACACAACTGCTGGGTATCCAAATTTATCGGATACCCCATTTGTTTTAAGAGAATTAGACAAAAACAAAGTTGATATTATAGAAGTCGGAATTCCATATTCTGATCCTTTAGCAGATGGTCCAACAATTCAAGCAACGAGCGAAAAAGCTTTGGCCAATGGAATGACATTGAATATTTTATTCGAACAATTAAAAGATGTAAAGGATGAAATTTCTGCACCTATTGTATTAATGGGTTACTATAATCAAGTGATGACATTTGGATTAGAGAAGTTTTTACAGCATTGTAAAGAGAGTGGTGTTTCTGGATTGATATTACCCGATATGCCTTACGAGATTTACTTGACTCAACACAAAGAACTTTTCGAAAAGTATGATCAAAATGTTACGTTCTTAATTACGCCTTTAACAACCGAAAAACGTGTAAAAGAGATCAACGATGCTACTTCTGGTTTTGTTTACATTGTATCAAGTTCTGCGACAACAGGAGCAACAACTTCTAATTATAACGAAGATTTTTTATCAAACATCAAGAATTTAGGGTTAACGAAACCTCATCAAATTGGATTTGGCATCTCGACTAAACAAGATGTAGAAAAAGCATGGGAATTTGCAAATGGTGCAATTATCGGAAGTGCATTTTTACGTGTTTTAGAAAAAGCTGAAGGCAATTATTCTGAAGCGATTAAAAATTATATTTCGAGTTTGAGATAAATTTCAAACCTAAAATCAAGTTTATTATTTAGGTTTTTATATTCCTTTCATTTCCTACGAAAAAACATACAAACAAAAAAGCAAGCCCTCGTAAAGGCTTGCTTTTATATTTGAAACATGTTTTTCTATTTATTCTACAATCAAGATAAAATAGTTCTTTTTACCTTTTTGTAATAACACGTATTTATCTGCTATTAAATTTTCTGTTGTCAATACAAAATCATCTGCAACTTTTTCTTTGTTAACTGAAATTGCATTTGCTTTTAACTCACGTCGCGCTTCAGAATTCGATTTCAAGAAACCTGTTTTATCCGCTAACGCAGCTACAATATCTAATCCTGCTTCGATATCTGTCATCGCTACAGTTGCTTGTGGTACACCTTCGAAAACAGATAAAAATGTTTCTCCATCTAATTCTTTTAAATCTTCAGAAGTCGATTTTCCGAATAAAACCTGAGAAGCCTTTTCTGCTTTTCTCAATTCTTCGACACCATGAACTAAAATCGTAATCTCAGTTGCTAATTTACGTTGTAATTCACGTAAATGCGGTTCTTGACGGTGACGTTCGATCAAATCATCAATCGCTTCTTTTTCTAAGAAAGTATAAATTTTGATGTAACGTTCTGCATCTGCATCTGCTTGATTTAACCAAAATTGGTAAAATTTATACGATGATGTTCTTTTTTTGTCTAACCAAATATTTTCTCCTCCTTCAGATTTACCAAATTTAGAACCATCAGCTTTTGTTGTTAATGGACAAGTAAACGCAAACGCTTCTCCTTGAACTGTACGTCGAATTAATTCTGTTCCTGTCGTAATATTTCCCCATTGATCAGAACCTCCCATTTGCAATTTAACACCTAACTCTTTGTATAAATGCAAATAATCGTAACCTTGAATTAATTGGTACGTAAATTCTGTAAACGACATTCCGACATTAGACTCTGATGAAAGACGCGATTTTACTGAATCTTTCGCCATCATATAGTTAACTGTAATATGTTTCCCTACGTTACGAGCGAAATCAATAAAAGAGAAATTTTTCATCCAATCGTAGTTATTCACCAATAAAGCTGAGTTACCATTGTTCGTATCAAAATCTAAGAAACGAGATAATTGCGCTTTAATTCCAGCTACATATTTATTTAATGTTTCTTCATCTAACAAACTTCTTTCTGCAGCTTTACCTGTTGGATCTCCAATAAATCCTGTTGCACCACCAACCAAAGCAATTGGACGATGTCCGTGACGTTGTAAATGAACCAATAAGAAAATCGGAACCAAACTTCCTACATGAAGAGAATCTGCAGTAGGATCAAAACCTACATAACCAGAAGTCATTTCTTTATTTAGTTGTTCTTCTGTCCCTGGCATTATATTGTGAACCAGTCCTCTCCAAGTCAATTCTTCAATTAATGGATTCATAGTATATTTAATGTGTTTTTTATCTAAATTTTACGAGTTACAAAGTTACTATTTTTCAGTAATATTAATAGTGAATAAAGAGATAAAAAAAATCAAGGTTTTCCAAATGGAAAACCTTGATTTGAGATATAATTATATGAGGATAAAATTATATTAAAAAAATGTTATGAAGGATTTTGTTCACATAAAGGATTAGAATTTAATTCTGAACGAGGAATAACCCAAGTCCATCTTAAATCTGTAGCCGGAACTTCCCATACGTTGTTTATAACAGCTGCCACAGCACCAGTATCACGACGATTAAGGGCAGATTTTGTACGTTTTAAATCGAAGAATCTGAATCCTTCTCCCCATAATTCGATACGACGGTGTAAATACAACTCGTCTAAATAAGCTTGTCCCGATGTTGTAAATGATGTAAATTCTGTATCTCTTGCTTGTGCTAATTCAGTCAAAACACTCTTAGAACCTGCTTCGTCTCCTAAATAATATTTTGCTTCGGCTTCTATTAGGTACATTTCTGCTACTCGCATAAAAGGAACATCACCCAACGCAACATTATTATCTTTATTTTTTGTTAAAAATTTTTGAGATGTATATGGGTATTTTGAATAACTCGATGGCAAACCTAAGTCTGGATGATTTCCTGTTGGATCAACTACTTGCGCACGAACATCCGATGTTGGAAAAGCAGCATATAACTTATGATTCATCACTTTTGGAGCTTGACGAATTTGTGTTGAGTTATAATTACGAGACATATATGCATGAAAGTTTCCAAAGAAATCAGTTTGATCATCTTGAATTGCAATTCCCCACATCCATTCTTTATTGGTAAAATCATTAAAACCTTTCAGATAATCTTCTGATGGCATCAATGTTTTATTCTTTCTTGCTAAAGCCGCATATTGTGCTGCTTTCGCATAATCTTGTTGCACCAATGCGACACGAGCTTTAAGTCCTTGTACGTTATCTAAAGAAAAATGTGAGTTGTGTAATTTAGAAATACCTGTTAATTGTTTTTCAGCTTGATCTAAATCTGACCAAATTTGTTTATACACTTCTTCTACTGTAGATCTTTCTTTAGGATCTTCCATTAACTCTGGTGAAGGATCTAAGCGAATAACTACTCCTAATTGAGAATTCGTTTTTCCTGCTTCGTATCTATTAGCATACAATTGAACTAATTGAAAATAGCCAAAAGCTCTGTAAGCATATGCTTGTCCAATTGCATTATTCTTTAATGTTTGATTACCTCCTGCATCTTGCCCATATGTAATAACATTATTTGCATTACGCATCATAGAGTACCAAAAATTCCATGGATAAGCGATATTTCCTGAAGATTCGTTGTTAATATCTAACCATCTCAATGTAGAAACGAACCATCCGTTACCTGTAGAAGGAAACACAACATCATCACCTAATACATCACTTACAATTAATTGGGCTGTATATCCATTTTGACCTTGTGAAGAGTTTTGTCTAACATACATATTTCTATGCATCCCGTTAATAATCGTCATCAAGTTTTCTCCTGTAGAATATGCTGTTTCATCTCCAATTTCTGAAGTAGGAATTGTATCTAAGAAATCATCAGCACATGATGTTAAGGATAGAGAAGTCCCTAAAACTATTGCTGCTAATATATATTTTACTTTTTTCATTGTTTATTTTTTTAAAATTGAACATTTAACCCTACACTCACAATTCTTGATGGTGTATAACGGTATGATGTTGTTCCATTAAATGACTGCACAGGCTCTAAACCTTTTCTAGCTGTCCAGCTTACAAGATTTTCTCCACTTAAGAAAAGTTTTAAAGAAGACAATCCAAATCTGTCAATTTGATCTTTCTTAAAAGAGTATCCAAATGTTGCTGATCTAAATGCTAAATAATCTGAATCTACCAACCAACGTGATGAAGCTGCTAAATTTTGGCTCACATTATTAGTTGATAATTTAGGAATGTTCGTCACCTGTCCTGGAGTTGACCATGCATTTAGCATATCAGTATGGATTGCTCCTCCATCTGGTGCTGTGTCAATTAAGTTAGCATAATTTCCATCGTAAGTTTGTCCTCCAATTTGATAAGTAAACAATGTATTCAAGAAGAAACCTTTGTACGAAAAGTTATTAGAAAAACTTCCGTATACATCTGGAATAGAAGATCCTACATATCCATACTCTGCGTTATTATGGTTCACAGTATAGGCTTTCCCATCAATGATACGAGTACTTGTATCGTTTGCTTTTTCAGGATCTTGCACATATAATGCACGACCATCAGAAGGGTCTACACCATGATACTTTCTTAACCAAAAATCGTATAAAGAGCGACCTACTGCCAAACGTTTTGTTCCGTTAATAATTTCTTCTTGACCATTTGGCATTGTTAAGATTTCATTTTTGATTGTAGATGCATCTACATTTAAATCCCAACGGAAGTTTTCGTTACGAATAATACCGAATTGTAAAGCAATCTCAATTCCTGAATTCTCTAGATCTCCAATGTTTTTGTTAAAACTATTCCCTGGTACTCCTGATGAGTTTGGTGTTGGAACTGCGAAAATTAAATCTTCAGTTTTACGTTTGTAATATTCAACACTACCAGAAATTCTATTATTAAAGAAACCAAATTCTAATGCAACATCAAATTGCTTATTTGTTTCCCATGTTAAATCAGGATTACCCATTTGAGATAAATAAATACCTCCATTCATCCCATTATTGTATCCTAAATCATATAAATTCAAATCAGCTTGATATCCTGGTGCTTCGGACATTCCTCCATCATTCCCAACTTCTCCATAAGATGTTCTTAATTTTAATAGATTAACAAATCTTGAATCTCTCAAGAATGATTCTCTATGGATATTCCAAGCTGCACCTGCTGACCAGAATGTTCCTTTATCTCTACCTTGTGCAAAACGAGAAGATTGGTCTTGTCTTACCGAAGCCGATAAAGAGTAAGTACTATTGTAATCATAATTAACACGTCCAAAGTAAGATTCTTTTCTTAAATCGATTGAGTATCCAGTATTACTTGTATTTACGATAAAGTTTGATAATTCTCTAATCCCTCCAACAACTTCGTGTGTTTTTCTCGTATAAGCATATTGTATATTACGATCAATAGACTCGTGTCCTAAATCTACTTGTAAGTTATGTAGTCCGAATGATTTTTGATAAGATAAAATTTGATTTAAAGTTAATGATGTTGTTTTTTGTCTTGTAATCCCTAATGCAGCTGTACCAATTGCATCTCCAATTTCTTTGTTCTGATAAGATTTGAAGTTATAATTTTGGATATCATATGCAACATTCGTTCTAAAAGTTAATCCTGGCAACAAATTAAACTCTGCAAAAGTTCTGGTAAAAACAGCATTCGTTTCACGAAAACGATCGTTTAATAATGTTTCTTGCAAAACATTACGTCCTACTCCTGCTCCTGCTCCACGACCTCTTGTAAAAGTACCATCATATCTTACATTACCATTTTCATCGTACATTCTTTTCCCTTCATCATCGTATAAATACGGTGAATATATTGGCCCCATAAAACGTGCAGTATAAAATGGATTAATATAAGACGAACCTTCTCCATCTTCTGCTTGTTTAGATTTTGTTAATGCACCCGTTATATCTGTACCAATTTTCAACCATTTACTTACACGAGAATCTACATTTACACGAGCGTTATATCTTTCGAAGTCAGATTTTATAATATAACCTTCTTCATTATTATAACCTAAAGATGCAAAGTAATTTGTATCATCAGAAGCACCAGCATAACTCAAGTTATATTGTTGAAGAGATCCAACTCTAGTCACAGCATCCATCCAATCAAAGTCGTTATACAACATTGACGCATTTGGGTTCAACTCACCATTAATAATTACCTCATTATTTGGAACATTATAAATGTTGTTTTTCAAATTCTGAGTTATCAAATTATTTGATGCCCATTGATTCGCTTGTTCTACTGTAGCATTTGGGTTTGATTCTAAATAACCATTACGCATTGATGTCCAAGTCAATTTATAATAATCTTCAGCTCCTACCTTAGCATACTCAGGCACCCCTCTTGTTACAACTCCGGTATTCGAGCTAAATGTGAACTTCCCTTTATTTCCTTTCTTCCCCTTTTTTGTCGTAATCATTACAACTCCATTTGCAGCTGCAGATCCGTATAATGAAGTAGATGAAGCGTCTTTTAGAACACTAAACGATTCGATATCATTCGGATTAATATCAGACAAAGACCCTGTGAAAATAGCACCGTCAACAACAAATAATGGTGAATTTGATAAATTATAAGAAGAAATACCTCTTATTCGAATATTAGCACCAGAACCAGGTTGTCCTGTAGAAGTTGAAAATTGAACTCCAGGAGCTCCACCTTCTAAGGCTTTTGCAACATTAGTTAATGCACGATCTTCAAAAACTTCAGATTTAATCTGAACATTAGAACCCACTACGGTTTCTTTCTTTTGAACACCATAAGCTGTAACTACAGTTTCTTGTAAATCTACAGTACTAGTTTTTTTAGGATTGATTACTCCTAAATTATTACTTGTAACTATATACTCTTCGCCATTAATAACTAAAATATCTCCAACTTTAGCATCAATGTCAAAATTTCCATTTTCGTCTGTATACACAATATTCTGAGTTCCTTTTACAGAAACTTCAATGTCAGACTCTGGAAAACCATTTGCATCATTCACTGTCCCTTTTGTTTGAGCAAATACAAGTGTACTTAACCCAAGAAAAGCGATCAATGATAAAGAAGTCATTTTTTTTCTCATGTGTTTTTGATTTATCTAATGCAATATTAACATTTTTTAACACATTTCCAAAAAAATCATAATTTTAACACAAAAAACCACTTATAATTACATATTTTTAATTATTCAATATAATCTTTTGTTATTTAACACATTAAAAAACACTTTCAATGCAAACGCTTTTTGAAAACGAAAAATTCAAATGGATTAATTTACATAATCCAACTAAAGAAGAATTAGATGAAATTGCAACAAAATATAATTTTCAGAAATTAACGATAGAAGATAGTTTAGAACCTGGCCATTTACCAAAATACGAATCAGATGATCAAAATGTTTCGTTTTTATTGATTCGGTTTTTTGATAAAGAACATCGCATGTTGAAAAACATCATTCGAGAATTTAGTCACAAAATCAGTATTTACATAGGAACTGATTTTATCGTGACTGTTCATCAAAAAGAAACGGATATGTTTGATCGTATTCAGGAAAAATATCTTTCAAATCCTGATTTATCCAAAATAACGATTAAAGGAATTTTGTATCGAATCATTTCTGAAACAATCAAAACTTACGAACAACCGGCTTACAGAATGGATGAAGGTGTTGATTTATTAGAACAAATGATTTTTTCGGATGATTTTAGAAGAATCAAACTTCAAAACCTTTATCAAATTAAACGAGAAGCAACCGCTTGTAAAAAAATATTAGATTATACATTAGAAGCGTTGAAAGAATATCGATTAGATCATAAACGTACAAGTTCCTCTCAAGATTTAATCGAAGAGAATGTAAAAATGCTGCATTTACATTCACAAATTGTTGATGATGTCCAAAGTTTACTATCTATTTATCTTTCGATTAACGGTCAGAAATCGAATGAAATCATGCAAACTTTAACCATTTTTTCGGCCTTTTTCTTACCCTTAACATTTATCGCTGGTATTTATGGAATGAATTTCGATTTTATGCCCGAATTGAATTACAAATTAGGTTATCCAATTTGTTTACTTATCATGTTATTAGTGGTAATTTTTATTTACTTTTGGTTCAAGAAAAAGAGATATTTATAATTCAGTATGATTTTCGTAACGGGAGGAACAGGTTTGGTTGGTGCGCATTTGTTGGTAGAATTAGCAAAAAAGCAACAGCCTATTCGTGCTTTAAAACGAAAAACATCCAACACAAAAGCCATCGAAAATTTCTTTGCAGAACAAAATGCATCGCAATTTTATAGCTATATCAATTGGATTGATGGTGATTTGTTAGACGTCACAGAACTTCCGAATTTATTAGAAGGAATCGAAACAATTTACCACGCTGCTGCATTTGTTTCATTTGATGAACGTCAAGAAGAAGAGATTTTTAATACCAATATTTTAGGAACAGAAGCATTGGTCAACGAAGCGATAGATACCGGAATAAAGGAGTTTTTCTTTATCAGCTCGATTGCTTCCATGGATGATATTAATCCTGTTACAAAAATGATTGATGAACTTTCTCCTTGGAACAATAGCTTAACGCATTCGTCGTATTCTATTTCAAAATTTAGAGCTGAGATGGAAGTTTGGCGCGCTTCACAAGAAGGTGTTAAGGTAATTATTATTAACCCAGGTGTCATCATCGGGACGTTAGATACAAAACGCGCAAGCGAAAGTTTGTTCCAACAAAATTCCTCGAAAAATGATTATGCTCCTTCTGGCGGAACAGCTTTTGTTGATGTACGAGACGTTGTCAATATTTTATTTCAGTTGATTGACAAGCAACTTTTTAATCAAAAATTCATTGTAATTTCTGAAAATAAAACATACAAAGAAGTATTTGATTATGTCGCAATCAATAGCAAGCGATCTGTAAAAAATGTTTCGAATTTAACGTTAAAAATCATTAAAAACCTTTCTATTTTCAGTCGCATTTTTGGAGGAAAATACATGACGAAAGCCAATTATTATTCGTTAACATCTGTGACAAATTACGATAATTCCAAAGTCGTAAAAGCATTAGATTACAATTTCATTTCGGTAAAAGATGCCGTGGATTATCATTATACTCGTTTTCAAAAACTAAATTCTACAAAATAGTTTACTTTTGTTTTATGGAACAACAATTCATTTCAACACTTTCAATAACTGCTTCAGAATTAACATCAGGAAGCGTTTCAGCTAAAAGTCCATCAAATATTGCGTTGGTTAAATATTGGGGAAAAAAGAAAAATCAAATTCCAACCAATAGCTCTATCAGTTACACATTAACGAATAGTTACACGGAAACTGAATTAAGATTTTCTCCAAAAACTTCAGATACTTTTGAGGTAGACGTTTATTTGGAAGGTGAATTAAAAGAAAGTTTTGCACCAAAAATCATTACTTTTTTTGAACGAATTACCGCTTATATTTCATTCTTAAAGCATTATAAATTTGAAGTCCATACGCACAACTCTTTCCCACACAGCTCTGGAATTGCTTCTTCGGCATCTGGAATGTCTGCATTGGCGTTATGTTTAGTGCAAATAGAAAATTTATTAGGCGCAAATTTATCTGAAGAAAATGCTTTGAAAAAAGCTTCTTTTTTAGCACGTTTAGGTTCTGGAAGTGCTTGTCGTTCGGTTTACAAAGGTTTGGTTGAATGGGGAGAAAATGACTTCATTGAAGGAAGTTCAGATTTATTTGGAACAAAATATCCTGATGCAGAAATTCATGATGTTTTCAAAACTTTTCATGATACCATTTTATTGATTCACGAAGGTCAAAAATCAGTTTCTTCTACTGTTGGTCATAACTTGATGAATGGACATCCATATGCGGAACGTCGTTTTGTAGAAGCAAATGAAAATTTAGAAAAATTATTAGCTATTCTGAAAGCTGGTGATGTGAAAGCATTTGGAGAATTAGTGGAACACGAAGCCCTAACGTTGCACGCCATGATGATGATGTCGAATCCTGCGTTTATTTTGATGAAACCAAATACAGTTGCAGCTTTAGAAAAATTGTGGGAATTCCGTCGTGAAACAGGAAATCATTTGTATTTCACTTTAGATGCTGGTGCAAATGTACATTTACTATATCCTGACCAAGATGCGGAAGCGATTGAAATCTTCATCAAAAATGAATTAAAACAATTCTGTCAAAACGGAAATTACATAAAAGATAAAGTGAGTTTTTAATCACTTCTAAAATAAAAAAGGTTGTCAATTTATTTGATGACCTTTTTTATTCTATTATTTGTCCCGTCCTGAAATAGCGATACAAAAAAGAAATCGTTATTATGGAAGAAAGAAGCAATTATGTCAAACGTACT
>NZ_JACALO010000023.1:0-48216 GCF_030328185.1 Empedobacter sp. 225-1
AAAATGATGAAATTTTATTGGAAATTAATTCAAATAAAAAAAACCGCCTCAAATTTTAATATTGAGACGGCTTCTTTCTTTTTGGTTTATAGTAGAATGATTAATTTTGAACTTTATTTTAATCAATGGGTAAAAAATTCTTAATTGCTGGTGCTGGTATAGCTGGATTAACTTTAGCAAAAGTTCTTCAAGACTTAAATTATGATTACGAAATTTTTGAAGCATCATCAGAAGTTCGTGGAATTGGTGCTGGTTTTGGATTAGCTTCTAATGCAATGAAAGCTTTCGAAATTCTTGGATTAGCTGAAGAAGTTGCTCCTTTGGGGCATATGTTAGAAGACTTTGAAATTCAGGATTGGAAAGAAAAAACCATTTTGAAAGCAGATACAGAACGATTAAGAAAAAACTATAACAACGAAAATTTTGCTATTCATCGTGCCGATTTACATCATTTTTTAGTTTCAAAAATTGATTTCAATAAAATTAAAACTTCTAAAAAAGTCAAATTCTTTGAACAAAGTTTTGAAAAAGTTGTCCTTCATTTTGAAGATGGAACTTCTACAGAAGGCGATTATTTAATTGGAGCTGATGGAATAAATTCTACAATTCGTCAACAATTATTAAAACAATCTACGCCTCGTTATGCAGGATATATTTGTTGGCGCGCAATTGTCGAAGACAACACGTATAACTCTAAAAAAAGCATCGAAACATGGGGACCAAATGGTCGTTTTGGTTTGACTCCTTTAATCAACAATCAAATTTATTGGTATGCTTGCGTTAATACAAAATTAAATTCTGAGGTTTACAACTATACTTTAAGAGATATCAAAAATCTGTTTAAGGATTATTCAGGACAAATCAGGAGTACATTGCAAAAAACAAAGTCACAAAATGTAATTACAACACCTATAATGGATATTAAACCAATTAACAATTATGCGTTTAATCGTGTTTTATTGATTGGTGATGCCGCGCATGCAACTACACCAAATATGGGGCAAGGAGCCTGTATGGCTGTAGAAGACGTTTGTGTTTTGTTTGATGAATTGATCAAAAAAGAAACAGATGTATTATTAGCTTTTGAAGATTATAATTTACGTCGATTAAAACGTACACATTATATCATTGACACTTCTCGTTTGGCTGGAAAAATTGCTCAAGTTGATAATAAATTTTTGATGAATCTTCGAAATTTTGCTTTTCGAAATTTACCGCAATCTATTACTCAAAGTCCTTTGGAAGACTTATTAGAAGAAGATTTTATGAAGGTTTAATTAAAAAAATGTCATTCCGACTCGTATATTGAAATTTTTCAGAATGACATTTCTAATTTACTTCAACAGCACATTTTCTTTCAATTCTTTTTTAGATAATTGAAAGTGCTTATTAAATTCAGTTTCAAATGATTCTAAATCCATTGTGATTTCCCAATCACCAAATTCATTTTCGAATAAATCGCCTAAATGTTCTTTTAAATCATCTAACTTTTGTTGAATCAATTCATTATTCAGAATATCCACTTCAACATCATTACTTATCTCTACCTGTTCGTTGATTTTTTTAAGAATTAATGTATTTATAAATTCTTCGTGTGTATTCATAAAATCCTCAATCGTTCCTGTAAATTGTGTCATTTTATTTATTTTTTTCCATTACTTTTCGTGAATAAATATAGAACTATTTTAGAAACAAACAATTAAAAATAAGAATTCATAAAATGAGTTTTAACATAAGAATTAACGTCTTCTATTTATTGAAATCGATCAAATTGAAATAAATTTGAAATAGTATTAAATCAAAAAAAATGAAGAATTTTAAAATATCAAACGGAATTGATATACCTGCAATTGGTTTCGGAACATGGTTATTGGAAGGTGAAAAAGTAACAGAACCTCTAAAAATAGCATTAGAAAAGGGTTATACGCATATAGACACAGCTGCAATCTACAAAAATGAAAAAGAAATAGGAGTTGTTTTACAATCTCAAAACATCGATCGTAAAGAACTATTTATTACATCTAAATGTTGGAATTCTGAGCGTGGATACGAAAAAGCATTGGTAGCATTTGAGCAAACTTTGACCGATTTACAAACAGATTATTTGGATTTGTATTTGATTCATTGGCCTGCAAATGAAACGCAATTTCCTGATAATTGGGCAGCGTTAAACGCTTCTACTTGGCGTGCTTTTGAAGAAATTTATACTTCTGGAAAAGCAAAAGCGATTGGTGTAAGTAATTTTAATATCAACCATTTAGAAGCTTTGTTTGAAACTGCTAAAATCAAACCAATGGTCAATCAAATTGAAATTCATCCAGGGCATTCTCAGCCAGAATTAGTCGATTTTTGTAAACAAAACGATTTATTGGTACAAGCATGGAGCCCGCTTGGATCTGGCCGTATTTTAGAAAATGAATTGATCGTTTCATTAGCCAATAAATACAATGTTTCGGTTGGACAAATTTGTATTAATTATTGTTTAGCAAAAGAAATTTTACCACTTCCTCGTTCCTCTTCAGAAAAAAATATTGAAGCAAATTTGACTTCCAATAATTTTAAATTGAGTGCAGAAGATATTAAAGCAATTGATGAAATGCCTGCTGATGGTTTTTCTGGATTGAACCCTTCTTTGATTGAGTTTTAATCTATTTAATTCAACCATTTTAACAATGATTTTGTGTTTTATTTAGAAAAAGTCAATTCATAAAAAAAACAGATTAGAAAATATCTAATCTGTTTTTTTTGTAAATTATTAATCTCAAAAAATTATTCATTCAATAATCTTGCAGCTTCTTTTGCAAAATAAGTTGAAATTAGGTCTGCTCCTGCTCTTTTAAAACAAGTTAAGGTTTCTAACATAATTTTATCATGATCGATCCAACCTTTTTCTGCTGCTGCTTTTATCATTGCATATTCACCAGAAACTTGAAAAACAGATACCGGAACTTGTAAATTATCTTTCACCATTTTTACGATATCCAAATAAGCCATACCTGGTTTTACCATCAAAATATCAGCTCCTTCCTCTACATCTGCAATTGCTTCGCGCAATGCTTCTTGAGAATTATGAAAATCCATTTGGTAGGTTTTTTTATCTTGAGGGATACTTTGATCTTCTACAGGTGCAGAATCTAATGCTGTACGGAAGGGCCCATAAAAAGATGAAGCATATTTAGCAGCATACGTCATAATTCCAACATTATGAAAACCGTTTTCTTCTAAAGCCATACGCATAGCTCCTATTCGACCATCCATCATATCAGAAGGCGCAACAAAATCAGCACCAGCTTCGGCATGAGATAAAGTCATTTTAACCAATGCTTCCACTGTTTCGTCATTTAAAACTTCACCATTTTTAATAATTCCATCATGTCCATAAATAGAAAATGGATCTAATGCAACGTCAGGCATTACAATCATTTCAGGAACTGCATCTTTAATCGCTTTAATTGTATTTTGCATTAAGCCATTAGGATTCCAAGCTTCTTTTCCAGTGTTATCTTTTAAGTTGTCACTAACTTTACAATATATATTAACAGATTTAATACCTAAATCCCAAATTTCTTTTACTTCCTTTACTGTATTATCAATTGAATGACGATAGATACCAGGCATAGCTTCAATTTCTTCTTTTACACCCTCACCTTCAGCCACAAAAATTGGTAAAATAAAATCGTTTGGAGATAAATGATTTTCACGAATCATACTACGAATAGATTCGTTTTTACGAAGTCTTCTATGTCTGTTATATATAAACATTTTGATAAAATTTTAGCACAAATTTAAAGGTTTATATTCGATTTAGTCCAATGAATAATATCAATTATATTTATAAATGTATAAAAAAACAGAGTTTCTTTTATCATCAATTTGACTTTTAAACTTGCGCAAACGTAGTTAAACAAATATCTTTGCACCATGCGAATAGATATTATCACTGTTTTACCCGAATTATTAGTTAGTCCATTTTCTGCTTCGATTATGAAACGTGCACAAGACAAAGGTTTGGCCGAAATTCATGTTCATGATTTGAGAGAATTTGGAAAAGGTCGTTATCGTCATGTGGACGACTATCCGTATGGAGGAACTTCTGGAATGGTAATTATGTGCGAACCTTTGGATAAAATGATTTCGAAACTAAAAGAGGAACGCGAATATGATGAAATTATCTATTTAACGCCAGATGGCGAAACATTGAATCAAAATATAGCGAATGATTTATCTTTAAAAGGTAATTTGATGATGATTTGTGGGCATTACAAAGGAATCGATCAACGCATTCGTGATATGTATGTGACGCGAGAAATTTCGATTGGTGATTACGTACTTTCTGGAGGAGAATTTGGTGCGATTATTTTAGCCGATTCTATTATTCGTTTATTACCAGGTGTAATTGGTGACGAAACTTCTGCACTTTCAGATTCTTTTCAAGATGATTTATTAGCGCCGCCAATTTATACGCGCCCTGCAGATTATAAAGGTCATAAAGTTCCAGAAATATTATTGTCTGGTAATTTCCCAAAAATAGAAGAATGGCTACACGATAAAGCAGTTGAACGTACGAAAGCTCGTCGTCCAGATTTGTTAGAAAAACGAAATAAATAATACTAAAAAAACTTCAGAAAATTCTGAAGTTTTTTTAGTATATTAATTAATCTAAATCGTTTAAAACAGATTTCAAAATCTCACATCCTTTGATAATATCTTCATCTGAAATATTAATTGGAGGCGTAATTCTTAAATTTTCTATACTATACATCAAAAAGAAAAGAATCAAACCACGATTCATACATTCTTGTTGAACTCTTAAAGTATATTCTGGTGAAAATAATTCTGGTGCTAACATCAAGCCTTTACCATGAATTTTCTTAATTTTAGGATGTTTCAAGTTATCTCTAAACAATTGTTCTTTGCGTTCGATATCATCCATTAAATTTTCTTCTTCCAATACATTTAATAGTTCTAAAGCTGCTGCAGCAATTACTGGATTTCCACCAAAAGTCGTGATATGTCCTAACTGAGGATTTTGTTTTAGAGAACTCATAATTTCATTCGATGTCATAAACGCACCAACAGGTAGTCCGCTTGCCATTCCTTTTCCCATTGCTACAATATCTGGAACGACACCAAAGTGCTCGAAACCAAACAATTTTCCAGTACGACCAAAACCTGGCTGAATTTCGTCCATTATCAACAAAGCACCGACCTCATCACAACGTTTTTTTAATTTAATAAAAAAGTCGTTTTCAGGCAAACGAAAACCAGAAGCACCTCGAATACTTTCAACTATTACACCTGCTGTTTCAGTTGTTATCTTTTGTAAATCTTCTTCATTATTAAAATTTATGAAATAAACTTCAGGTAATAATGGTCGAAACGCTGCTTTTTTACGTTCGTCACCAGACACACTTAACGATCCATGAGTATTCCCATGGTAAGCATTTCGAAAAGACACCAATTGACGTCGTCCTGTATAGCGTTTTGCTAATTTTAACGAAGCTTCGATTGCTTCTGTACCCGAATTAACCAAATATACTTGATCTAAACCTTTTGGTGTTAAATCGACCAAACGTTTACATAATTCTACTGGTTTTTCTTGTGCATATTCTCCATAAACAGCAACATGCATATATTTATTCACTTGATTGATGATCGCCTGATTGATTCGCGGATGGCTATGACCAAGCGTGTTGACAGAAACGCCAGCTACAAAATCAAGATAGGCTCTTCCATCTTTTCCATAGATATAAGAGCCTTTTGCGTAATCAACTTCAAAACCAGAAGCGAAATTTGTTGTTTGCGCTTGGTATTGAAAAAATTCTTCTTTTAATGTTCCCATTTTATTTTAATAATAAAAGTGCAGCTGCTCCTCCTATTGCGTACGATGCAACAGTTAAAGCGTCTGACTTACCTTTTGAAAATTTTCTTATTTTGAATGTAGAAATATCGTTTTTATGAAATTTTAATTCTTTTTCTGTTCCTTTTACAACAGCATATAAAGTATCAGCTTTCCATTGTTTAGCCTCAATCGTATACTCTTTTCCTTGTGTATCAACTTTATAAAAATTATCAGGTTTAATCACATCTGTAATCTTTATTGTAGAAGGATCTATCGCTATTTTATCTTCAGTTGATGTTTTTTGATTTGATTTGAATTCATCCATTTCTGTTTTACTAATTCTTGCTGTTGAACTGTTTACATCTTGATTTGGATCTTGTCTTGCTCTTTTCGATTGAGAGAGTTCTGCTCTAACACGACTTCTTTCTTTTAGATTTGTTGGCTGATTAGCATTTTTTGCCATCTCAGCAGCATATTCTTCAGGATCAAAAGCAGTGTAAGTATAACAACTTGTTAGTAAAACGAGAGATAATATAATAGATGTAGTTTTCATTTATAATTTTAGAGATTAAACGAATAATTTAAGAAAAGATTATTTCGATTTGATAAAAATGTCTTGCCATTTGTTTAAACGCTCAGAAATTCGCCATTTAAAATCGGGTAAATAACGCATTTCTTCAGGAAATTTAGACAAAGGATACATTTTTCCATCTGATTTAATTCGGCAAGCTACCAACTCTACTTCATTTCCAACAACATCAGCTTCAATAATTCCACAATACGAAATATTAACACCATATCGTTCTCTTTCTTTTGTTTTCGGATCAGTATCGTCCATATAAGTTAGAGCTACTGCATTTTCTTCGACGTCGATAAAATCTATTTTATCATCTTGAAAAAGAACGGTTAAATATTTCCCTTTAATTTGATGAAATTCATTTTCTGAAATCGTATCAACTTTTGCAATTACAAATGCATTGTTGAACACTTTCATCGAATCGATTTTCTCTGTTTTAGCATTGGTATATGCTTCGATAAAATCACCAGTTACTTGATTGTCATCCGACCAAAGAATAGGATCTTTATAGAATTGCATTAAACCTTTTGTTTGATTATACACCAATGAGTCAGCTTTTCCGTTCGCATTCGATTTATAAAAACGTGCTTTATGAAAAGCTTTAACTAATGATGTCGAATCAACATCGTGACGTTTTACAGCTAACAAAGTGTCGGCACTAATGTAAAGTGAGTCTTTATCAAACGCTTTTACAGCATAAGCATTTTTTGTTACAAACGCAGAATCTAAATATTTGAATGCTTCTCCATAATCTCCTTTCAAGAATCTTTTTTCTAATGGATCATCTAAAAATACATCACCTTCTCCTTTTCCAAAACCAGTTTTATCGTTAAAATATAGATTTTTTGCAGTTAAGGTTTTATTTTGATAATATACTTTCGAGTTTTCTCTTAGCCAAGCTTCTCCTGTCTGTTTATTAAAATCTCCGTCCGAAGTAATAATGTATTGTGATGGATCGTTTCGACGAGTAATTTTAGAATAATCACGGAAAGTTGTAATTCCAGTTATATCATTCGTCGTCATTTTTCTCGAATAAATGGTATAATCTTTATTCGTAATAAAAACTTCTGAACCAAATGTAGCTGATTTTTCTTTTACATTATACACAACATTCTTTCCTTCTACTAATGTACCGTCAGAACCAATTGTTTTATAATTATCATTCACAATGATATTACCTGTCAATCGTTCGTAAATCATTTTTTCGGAACTAATTTGTTGTGTAGGTGTTTTTACTTCTACTTTTCCAATCCCAGTTGCGATTTCCGTTGTTCGATTATAGTCCATATAATCTGCGGTAATACGAGAAGTTGGATCTGTTAATACAACGTCTGTAAAAGCTTTTGCAACAGTTGTATTCCCATCATATTCCATTTTATGTGCCGTAATTGTTTTGTCTTTACTTACTAAACGTGCATTCGACCATACGACAGCTAAATTTTTATCACGGTATAAAACTGCACTATCAGCAGAAATCACATCACCTTTATATTCGATGACAACATTACCTGATAGAAATTCGTTACCCTCAAATAATTTCGGATTACGTTCTGTTAAATCAGCGTGTTTTAAAACAACTTTTTCTTTTTTCGGTTTTTGTTGCGCAAAAACACTTAACGCCATAAAACATGATAGTAAAAAAGCTACTTTTATTCCTGTTTTATTTATATTGATATAGTTAATTAACAATTACTTCTGGTTTAATTTAATCTTTCGTTCACTTCAAAAAAGTGTTAGCCAAAATTAGTATTATTTTTTTAGTCCAAAAAATTATTTATATAGTTATAAAGCGTCTGATTACTTAAACTTTTCACAAAATTAAAAAAGACCTTTTATCAAATAAAAGGTCTTGGTATATGTCTTTAAAATCAAGTTTATTTTTTATTTCTTGTCCCGTAGAAGTACAATGAATGATTATCAATTTTGATATCAAAAACCTCTTCAATTGTTTGTTTAATTGATTGAATTCTTGGGTCACAAAATTCTAAAACTTCTCCCGTATCAGCCAAAATTATGTGGTCATGATTTTTATCGAAATATGATTTTTCGTAATGTGCTTGTTGATCTCCAAATTGATGTTTACGAACCAATTTAGCATCCATCAACAATTCAATTGTATTGTATAATGTAGCACGGCTTACGCGGTATTTCTTATTTTTCATTTTGATATACAACATATCTATATCAAAATGATCATCTGTAAAATAAATTTCCTCTAAAATAGCATAACGCTCAGGTGTTTTACGATGTCCATGTCCTTCCAAGAAATTCGTAAACACTTGCTTTACTACTTCGTAATTACTTAATTTTACTGATTCGTCTGTCATATAAAAAATTTGTGTAAATATAGGAATTATTTCTAAATGAAAACAACGATAATCCCTACAAATAGTTTCTATTATCTATCTCATTATAACTTAATTTTATAAATACAAATATTATATCAACATCCCTATTCAGAAAGATATATAATCTTTTAAAATTATTTTATCCTTTACACGACAAAGGTTAACTTTGTACACGATGGAACAAAATTATTTAGAAAAACTAAACGAACCGCAGCGATTAGCTGTAGAAGCAACTGAAGGTCCTGTAATGGTTATTGCAGGTGCAGGTTCTGGAAAAACAAGAGTTTTAACCTATCGAATTGCTCATTTATTAAACAAAGGTGTTGATGCGTTTAATATTTTATCATTAACCTTTACCAATAAGGCAGCACGTGAAATGAAAGAACGTATTGGACAAGTTGTAGGAGAATCAAATGCCAAGTCGCTTTGGATGGGTACCTTTCACTCTGTTTTTGCAAGAATTCTTCGTGTAGAAGCACCATTATTAGGTTATCCATCAGATTTTACAATTTACGATCAACAAGATGCTGTTTCGGTAATGACAAAGATTATTAACGAATTGCATTTAGATAAAGATATTTATAAACCAAAACAAGTTTTAGGACGTATTTCACAATACAAAAATAACTTGATTACGGTAAGAGCATATCACAACAATCAAGCATTAATTGAAGCAGATAACGAAGCAATGCGACCTCGAATGGGTGATATTTACAGAGCGTATGTCGACCGATGTTTCAAATCTGGCGCAATGGATTTTGACGATTTATTGTTGCGTACCAACGAAATTTTGACGCGTTTTCCAGAAGTTTTAGCAAAATATCAAGAACGTTTTAAATATATAATGGTGGATGAGTACCAAGATACTAATCATTCGCAATATTTGATTGTAAAAGCATTAGCATCTCGTTATGAAAACCTATGTGTAGTTGGCGATGACGCTCAATCAATTTATGCTTTCCGTGGTGCTAACATTCGAAATATATTATCCTTTAAATCTGATTATCCAGATGCAAAAATGTATCCGTTGGAACAGAATTATCGCTCTACACAAATGATTGTCGAAGCGGCGAATCAAATTATTAAACAGAATCAAGACCAATTAGAGAAAAACGTTTGGACTGCAAACGAAACTGGAGAAAAAATTGCCATTTATAGAGGTCTTTCAGATGCGGATGAAGCTCGTTTTATTGCGACTCAAATCTGGGAAAGACAAATCAATGAGCATTTACAGCCGAAAGATTTTGCTATTTTATATCGTACTAATGCGCAATCTCGTGCTTTAGAAGAAGCTTTACGAAAGAAAGGAATTCAGTACCGTGTTTATGGAGGAACTTCTTTCTATCAGCGTAAAGAGATTAAAGATATGGTTGGCTATATGCGACTATTGATCAATCAGAATGATGAAGAAGCTTTATTACGTACAATTAATTATCCTGCAAGAGGTATTGGTCAAACGACGATTTCTAAACTTTTAGTGGCAGCTGATCAACATCAAATGAGTTTATTTTCATTAATTGAAAATATAGCGATGTATGCGCCAACGATTGGTATTAATGCTGGAACATCCAATAAATTAAATGATTTTGTATTGATGATTAAACGTTTCCAAGTCATGTTAAAATCACATGACGTTTACGAAGTAACAATGGAAATGGCGAAAACAACACAATTATTGAATGCACTAAAAGAAGATTCAACGCCAGAAGGTGTTTCGCGTTTAGAAAACGTGCAAGAATTATTAAACTCTATTCAAGGATATGTTGAAGAACAACAACAATTAGACGAAGGAGATGCATCATTAGGAGGTTTTTTAGAAAACATTGCTTTAGCAACCGATGCAGATAACGAAGAAGACGATGATAACAAAGTAAATTTGATGACTGTTCACTTAGCAAAAGGTTTAGAATTTCCTGTCGTTTTTATTGCTGGACTAGAAGAAAACCTTTTTCCTTCTATGATGAGTGTGAACACGCGTGCTGAATTGGAAGAAGAACGTCGATTATTTTATGTTGCTTTAACACGAGCGGAGAAAGTTGCATATATGACCTATTCCGTTTCTCGTTTTCGATGGGGAAAAATTATTGATTGCGAACCATCTCGTTTCTTAGAAGAAATTGATGATCGTTTCTTAGAATGGAAAAATTTACATATTTCTGCAAGAGCAAGTAACAATAGTGGTTTATCCGCAGATCTTTTTGGTGACGAACCAACACCTCAACCCTATCAACAAAGAGAAAAATCTGTGGCAAGACAAAATCCACGTGCAAGGGTTGAATCTGCACAGCCTCGTGCAAATTTCAAACCTGTAAATCAAACTAAAAGTAGCGGAACTTCACCTGCTAACGCACAAGGTCTACAAATTGGACAAGTCGTTGTTCACGATCGTTTTGGGCGTGGAGTCGTAAAAGATTTACAAGGTGAACCTTCGGATATGAAAGCAATTATACATTTTGATAATGCTGGAGAAAAGAAATTGCTTTTAAATTTCGCTAAGCTAAAAGTAATTCGATAAATACATTGATAATGAAAAGACTACAGATACATGTAGTCTTTTTTATTTGAAAATCAATTATTTAATCAATATTAGTTAAACCAAATATTTAATTGCATTATCTTCAAAATTTAGAATATATTTCTTCGAATTAATAATTTTTTTGAATAAATAAATAGATTAGAGATTATTATTAAGATTTTTTTAGCATTTTAGCATCACAAATAAACACAAGAACAAATTTTTATTCAATGGATGATATTATAAATATCGTAAGTGGCTACGTTTGGTCGTATGCTTTGATTGGACTTTGCGCATTAACTGGAATTTACTTTTCGATTCGTACAGGTTTTCTACAAATTACTTACTTAAAAGATATGGTGCGTTTACTTTTTAGTGGTAATAAATCAGATAAAGGAATTACACCATTTCAAGCCTTTTCATTAGCTATTTCGGGACGTGTTGGTACAGGAAATATTGTAGGTGCAGCAACAGCAATCGCTATGGGAGGCCCGGGAGCAATCTTTTGGATGTGGTTTATTGCATTTTTAGGAAGCGCATCTGCTTTTATCGAATCAACTTTAGGACAAGTTTATAAACAAGAAATAGATGGTGAATACCGTGGAGGACCTTCGTATTACATCGAAAAAGGATTAGGTATAAAATGGTATGCAATTTTATTTGCTATTATTACGATGGTAAGTTGTGGTATTTTGTTACCTGGAGTGCAATCAAACAGTATTTCTTCTGCTTTAAACAATGCTTTTGATATTCCTGCATTTAACGTTATTGGAATACCTATCAATATTATTGGTATTAGTATTATTGGTTTATTAGCATTAATCATTTTTGGAGGTGTAAAGCGTTTAGGACAAGCATCCGAATTTATCGTTCCATTTATGGCTGGTGCTTATATTTTAATGGCTATTGTAATTATTGGGATGAATTTTCATCAAATTCCTTCTGTTCTACGGTTAATTATTTCTTCAGCATTTAATCAAGAATCTCTTTACAGTGGAGTTTTTGGTTCTGCTATAGCTTGGGGAATTAAAAGAGGGATTTATTCAAATGAAGCTGGACAGGGTACTGCTCCTCATGCCGCTGCAGCATCCGAAGTTAATCATCCTGCTCAACAAGGTTTAGTTCAAGCATTCTCTGTTTATATCGATACTTTATTTGTGTGTACAGCCACAGCTTTTATGATCTTATTTACAGGTAAATATAATGTTAATCACCCTGAAAATGCTGGAAGTTATATCACGCAAAATCTTCCTGGTGTAGATTATACAGGTTTTACGCAAGCTGCTGTTTCAAGTCATTTCCCTACATTTGGAAATAGCTTTGTAGCGATAGCTCTTTTCTTTTTTGCCTTTACTACGATTATGGCGTATTATTATTACGCTGAAACAAATATCACTTATATTTTTAAGAAAGGAAATCGTAAAGTTTATGTATGGATTTTGAGAGTTTGTTTTTTAGGTGCAACATATTATGGAACAATTAAAACAGCTGAAACAGCTTGGGCTATTGGTGATATTGGTGTTGGACTAATGGCTTGGGTAAATATTATTGCTATTTTATTGTTAAGTGGAGTTGGACTTAAAGTTTGGAAAGATTACAAAGACAAACGTAAAAAAGGTATTCAAAACCCAGATTTTAATCCATTAGAAATAGGTATTAAAAATGCCACTTTCTGGGAGAATAAAAATAAAACTGAATAAAAAAAAGCCACTTAATTAAGTGGCTTTTTTTGCTATTAAAACTTATAGATTATTGGGCTTGAGTAAACTCTAAGTTTACCAATAATTTTACTTTATCAGATACAACTAATCCTCCTGCTTCTGTAACTTGACTCCATCCTAATCCGAAATCTTTACGATTTATTTCTCCTGTAAATTCGAATCCAGCACGAGTTAAACCATAAGGATCTTTGATTACACCTCCAAAATCTGCATCTAACGTAATAGGTTTTTTCTCTCCACGAATTTCTAAAATTCCTTCAATTTTACCATTTTTAATTCCTGAAGTACTTTTAAATTTTAATTCTGGAAATTGATCTGCTGCAAAAAAATCAACTGATTTTAAATGTCCATCACGATCGGCATTTCTTGTATTTATAGAATCAATTTTTGCATCAAATGCAAATTTTGCTTCTGAAAAATCATCGCTGTTGCTTTCTACATCTGCTTCAAAATGATCAAAATTTCCAGTTACTGTAGAAATCACCATATGTTTTACTTTAAATTGAACCTCTGAATGAGACGGATCTAAATTCCATTTTGTCATAATAAATTGTTTTTATTGTTATTTAAATTGTTAAATTTCTTTAACCTATTTTAAAAGATAACATTCCCAATGAACCATAAATTAAATGATCGTTAAAAATTGTTACCTCTTCTTTTTTGTCTTGCAATGCTAATGCGTAGACAGCTGGTAAATAATGTTCCATCGAAGGAATCGCCATATTATAAGCAGTTCCCTTTTGCACGAAATGGAATAATTCATCATGATTACCTGATTGAACAATATTTTTGAAGTTATCGTTTACCTCATAAGCCCAATCATAGCCGGCGGTTGGTTCGTTCCAATTTAAAGTTCTTAAATTATGAACAACATTTCCACTTCCTACAATTAAAACTCCTTTACTTCGCATAGCATCTAACTCTTTTGCTAATTCGTAATGTTCTTTTGGCGTTTTAAAAACATCTAAACTTAGTTCTATCATCGGAACATCCGCATTTGGATACAAAAATTTAATTACACTCCAAGAACCATGATCAAAACCCCATATGTGATCTAAATCGATTGGTGTCGTTTTAATTAAATTTTTAATCTCATTTGCTAATTCAGGACTTCCTGCTGCTGGGTATTGAACGTCGAATAAAGCTTGAGGAAAACCATAAAAATCGTGAATGGTTTTAGGTTGTTGCATAGCAGTCACCTTCGTTCCTTTTGTTTCCCAATGCGCCGAAATACATAAAATAGCATTTGGTTTTGGGATTGTTTTTCCAATATTTCTCCATCCTTCAACAAATATATTTTCTTCGATGGCGTTCATTGGTGAACCATGACCTAAAAATAATACTGGCATTTTTTCTGTTTTACTAAAACTTGAAGTAACAGATTTTAACGTATTGAAATTCACGATTTTTATAGTTTATTTTTTTAAAATTTATTTTGCTTTTGGTGTAGCAAATTCAAGATTAGATGTTAATGTAACGACATCACCTACAACAGCTTCTGGAAAGTTTCCTCCCACATTAAAATCACTTCTTTTTACATTACCTTTTACTGTAAATCCGTAAGTTTTAACACCATTATTGTTAATGCTTCCGTTGTACACTAATTTTAAAGCAACTGGTTTTGTAACACCATTCAATGTTAAATCTCCAGTCATTTTAAATTGATTTCCTTTAACGCGTGTAATTCCTTTTGAAGAAAACTCTAATTTAGAATTTTTAGCTGTATTAAAGAAATCGGCTGATTTCAAGTGATTGTCACGCGCTTCGATACCTGTGTTGATCGAATTAACATCAGCAATTACATGAAATTTAGCATCACTTAAATCTTCTTTTGTAAAGTTTAAATGAGCATCAAAATTATTAAATTGTCCTTCTACATCAGATATCGTCATGTGAGATACAGAAAACCCTAATTTTGAATGTGCTTTATCATTTGTATAGTTTTGAGCAAATGCAGAGATTGATGCTGCTGATAACAATAAAGTGAATAATAATTTTTTCATTTTGTCTATTTTTGATCTTTTATTAATTATTGATACTGCAAAGGTAACTTAGGTCACATCCGTATTTCATTGACTTAAGATAAGAAATGAGCTATTTCTTGTTACATTTATAAAACGTCTTTTTAAACAGCATCAATTAATATTCCAATATCACTTGAAAATCAAACCAATACAAAATAAATAAGCACTTCTTTCGAAGTGCTTATGCTTTATTTTACTGGACTAAAATACCAATATGTAGAAGTTTTTTTATTTTCAATTTCCAAATATTCTGGAAAAGCTTGAGGTAATAAATGTAACTCTTCTGACTTTTTAAGATCAGTTAAAATTTGACGCAAAGGATATCCTTTTTTGCGATCATGAGGAAAATATCCTTTTTCAATTAAGAAAGGCATCATGTCTTTTGTTTTAACATGTTCAAGGTTATTTTCTACTAAATAAGCTTGTATATCTTCGCTCATCTTTTTGACCACTTCACGGTCAATTTTAATATATTCGTTTTTCTTCATATAATTTTACCAATTACCATTCATATGTGTCAGAATCATTGGACCTTCAGATGTAACCAAAACAGTATGCTCATGTTGCGCAAACACTCCTGGTGCATTTCCAATCATTGTCCAACCATCAGCTTGTTCTATTGCCTCGTAAGAGTTTTCTGAAATAAACGTTTCTAAAGCAATAACCGAATTTTTACGGAAACGACGTTTATCATCTATATCTCTAAAATTCAATAAATCTAAAGGTTCTTCGTGTAAAGAACGTCCTACACCATGACCTGTCAGATTTTCGATCACATGATAATGATGTTTTTTTGCTTCTTTCTCGATTATACCACCAATATCTGCAATTTTAACGCCAGATTTAACCGCACCAATTGCTTTTTGAAGAGCCGAAATTGAAGCATCTACAATTTTTTGATAACCGTTTACATCCTCACCAACAACAATTGACCCACCGTTATCAGCCCAAAAACCACCTAATTCACCAGAGACATCAATATTGATAACATCTCCATCTTTAAGGATTTTATCTGCTCTTGGAATTCCGTGACAAATTTCTTCATTTACACTTAAGCATGTATAACCAGGAAATTGATAAGTCTCAAAAGGTGCCGATTTACAACCGAATTTCTTCATAATGGTAGCTCCAAAATCGTCTAATTCTTTTGTTGACATTCCAGGTTTTACATAATCTTTCATCTCTTTAAGAGTAACGGCTACAGCTTCGCTGACTTTTTTCATTCCGATTAACTCTTCCTCTGTTTCTATAATCATTGCTTAAATTCTATTGATTTCGAAGTCTGAAATCGATTGCAAATTTACGGGTTATTATTACGAATAATCTGATTTTTTTGATAAAAATTTGTGATATATAGATTTTTTTAAACAAAATTCCTTCAACTCTTAAATGCATTTTTTAATGAAAGATTTTTTTGTTTAAAGTGAGTTAATTAGTATTTTATACTAAAAATGCTCCAAAAAAACATCTTAGTTTGGAGCATTTTACGTTTTCAAACGTTTAAAATATTATAATATATAACTAATTACATTTTTGGCATTCCTGGGAATCCTCCTGCTGGCATATTTTTAGACATTGTTTCCATCATCTTTTTACCATTCGCAGAATTCATAAATTTCATCATTTTTCCCATTTCAGAGAATTGTTTCAACAATTGATTCACTTCTTGTAAGGAAGTCCCCGACCCTGCTGCTATTCTTTTTTTACGAGAGTTATCAATAATCGTTGGATTTTGACGTTCTTTTTTCGTCATTGAATGAATAATCGCTTCAACACCTTTGAATGCGTTATCATCAATCTCTACATCCTTCAATGCTTTTCCAGCACCAGGAATCATTCCAACCAAATCTTTCATATTACCCATACGTTTGATTTGTTGAATTTGTTTCAAGAAATCGTCGAAATCAAAACTGTTTTTAGCAATTTTCTTTTGCAAACGTTTAGCTTCCTCTTCATCGAATTGCTCTTGAGCTCGTTCTACTAACGAAACAACGTCTCCCATTCCAAGAATACGATCCGCCATACGTTCTGGATAGAAAACGTCTAACGCTTCCATCTTTTCACCTGTAGAAATAAATTTAATTGGTTTATCGACAACTGTTCTAATCGTTAAAGCAGCTCCACCACGTGTGTCACCATCTAACTTTGTTAAAACAACACCGTTATAATCCAATACATCATTGAAAGCTTTTGCTGTATTTACAGCATCTTGCCCTGTCATAGAATCTACAACAAATAAAGTCTCTGTAGGATTTACTGTTTGATGTACACGACGAATTTCATCCATCATTTGTTCATCAATTGCTAAACGACCTGCTGTATCGACAATAATTACATTGTTTCCGTTTTGTTTTGCTTGTGCAATTGCGGCCTGTGCAATTTCTACAGGATTTTTATTTTCTAAATCAGCATAGACATCAACACCAATTTGCTCTCCTAAAACTTGAAGTTGATTAATTGCAGCAGGACGATAAACGTCACCAGCAACTAATAATACTTTTTTGTTTTTCTTTGTTTTAAGGAAGTTTGCCAATTTACCAGAAAAAGTTGTTTTACCAGAACCTTGCAAACCTGCAATCAAAATAATCGTAGGGTTATCATCTATATTTAATTCTGTTACCTCTCCTCCCATTAATTTAGCTAATTCGTCATGAACGATTTTAACCATTAATTGTCCTGGATTTAACGAAGTAATTACATTTTCTCCTAATGCTTTTTCTTTTACAACATTCGTAAAATCTTTCGCAACTTTGTAGCTAACGTCAGCATCAACAAGCGCTCTACGCACCTCTTTCACAGTTTCAGCAACGTTAATTTCTGTAATTTGTCCTTTTCCTTTTAAGGTATGTAATGCTTTATCTAATTTATCCTGAAGATTTTGAAACATTTTGAGTCAATTTTAGAACGCAAATATAAAAAAATTATATCGAATAATATAAAATAACACAATACACCATACTTCAATAATATTTTAGTTAAATTGCGCCTTCAAAATTTGGTAGAATGAGAAAAGGTTTAGTCTTATTTTTATTCTTTGTTGCTGAGGTGGTTTTCAGTCAAACAAAGGGTAATCAAACTTATTTTTTTTCCATAGCTTATGGACAAGATAATGAGGTTTATGTAACAGATATTTATGAAGCAGACATTAATAGCAAAAGATGTTTTTGGAAAATTAGCGGATAGATATACAAAGTTTCAGAATCATTTATTAGAAAATGGAGAAATTAATTCGTTAAATGATATACAGACAGGTTATGAAAAAAATTATCAGAAAAAGAACAAGCAATAGTTGAACAAAAGTATTTGCTTTCTACTTTAGAAAAACAGCAGTTTGTAACTAAAGTGATCAATTATAAACTTTATAAAAACAGCACTTCTTTACGAAGTGTTTTTTTTGTTAATACAAGTTTATATCCTCAAAAATTCAATACTTTTACCCTTTAAATAATAAAATAAAGAAGTCGATATGAACCAAAATACTGAAAGTCCATTCAAAACTTACTTTGATCAAACCCTTGAAAGATGTGGTTTTGATGATGATTTAAAAGCTGGTATGTTATTCTTTTTAGGAGAAAGTATAATTGCTGCAAATACCAATCAATTGATGAATATGTTTGTAGAAGAAGAAAAAATTCAACAAGAATTCCGTCGATTGTTTACATTGTATGCTTCGTCAAGTGCTGAAATCAATCCATTTGAAGCATTAGACATAGAACCGATCAAACAAATTATTTATACATACAACGAAATTTACGTTAACAAAATTAGAAATAAATCATTTGATTTTGAATCAATTATAAACGATAATTTAAAGTCGACATTTAAGTTAGATTTCATTGAAAAATTTGAAGGTAAAACATATAAGTTAATTACGAATCACAATTTAAACACTTCTTTCTTCAAACAAATTGGTGCATATTTAAATCAATTTGAATTAAGTCATGAAGATATTTATTTGGCAGGAATTACATATTATCAAACTCATCAAAAAATAGATTTTGAAGGAATAAATCTTCTTAATCTTAACATTATAGATAGTTTTTCGCCTTTGTATACGACATTATTTCATTATCCTTTGTTGTACACTTATTATCCTGCAAATCTGAATGCAAATCATTTGTTTAGTTCTATTTTACAATTCCTTTATTTGCACACCAATACAGATATTGCAAAACATATTCATGCTTTTCACAATCATATTTTTTATGAAAATAATCCGAGAAGAATTCGTAAAGGATGGGAATTTGAAGAAGTGGAACGTGGCGTTTTGATTTCGCAAACTTTACACAATGCATTGAATATTCGTAAATCTCCTATTTTTACAACTCGACCAGACTTTTTGGCTTCTGATAATTATTTGATGAAAGAGTTGAAAGATCAAAATATACCATTAGATAATTTTAAAGCATTGATTTCAAAAACTATTGAAGAATATTACGAAACAAATTTAGACGAAGTAGTTAAAGGAAAATTAAATCATGCTGAGTTTTTACAACTTTTAGCGATTATTTTTTACGAAACTGCTGCAAACGCAATGATTATTAAATCATGGAAAAACTAACAGTCAAGCAAGAAAATAGAATCAAATTAGAAGAACATTTTGGCGAACTTTTGCCTCGATTACCTTTCGAAAACGTTTCATTTTACGAATCGAGTAATTCTTGGGAAGGGCAAATTGAATATAATTTGAATTTAAAAACAGGAGAATTAACCTATCATACAATCGAAAATGTAAAACATCAATTGGAAATTTCTGCTGAAATGATGCAACGTATCGAAAGTGAAATTATCTTGATGTTAGAAAATTTATAAACTAATTTTTAAACTCTTTTTCTCGATACAAAATTCTTACAGAATTTCATTCGAATAGAGTGTTAAAACAAATAGAATAAAAAAGCAAATTTATAAGTCAATTAAAATCTCACAAATGTGAGATTTTTTTATCTATTCATCCAATCCATCCAGCTATTTATCTGTGTTTTACTGATAAAAACAGCTTGTTCTGTTTCTGGTTTTGGTTGAAGATAAATTTCTATTTTTTGACTTGAATGTTTGATAATTTCTGTAATTGCATCAATGTGAACAATAAACTTACGATTGATTTTAAAGAACATTGTTTCATCTAATTTATTTATAATATCCTTTATGGTGTCATCGTAAATATAAGTTTGCTCGTCTTTTGTTTTCATAAAAAGATGTTTTCCTGAAGCAAAAAAATAAGCGATTTCGTGTTCCTCTACCGAACGTAATTTGTTTCCGTTTGTGACCAAAAAACGATGCATAATTTCAGAGGGAGAATTTTCTAAAACTGTTATCGATTTTAAAGTTGGTGCAATATCAAAACTTGTCCTGATTGAATTAAATTTTTGCAAAGCGATATGTAACTCCTCTACTTCAAACGGTTTCAGAATATAATCAATCGTAAAATGCTTGAAAACTTTCATTGCATATTCATCATAAGCTGTGATAAAAATAATTGGTGTAAGCAATTCTACTTCCTGAAAAATCTCAAAACTTTTTCCATCACCCAAATGAATATCCATAAAAATCAGATCAACCGAGTGCTCCTTAAAAAATGTTATTGCTTGTTTTCTAGAACGTAATATTATTATCGACGAAACATCAACAATGGTTTGGTCCTCTAACAAATTTTTCAAATAAGTTACAGCTAATAATTCGTCTTCTACAATTGCAATTCTCATGAATGCAAAAGTATAAAAAAACCGTCTAAATTAGAATAAAGACGGTTTTAAAAATGTTATAAATGAGGATTATTGAGCTTAGCTGCCTGTGGAATTTCTATTGTATAACGAACATCATTTTGCTGTAGAATATATTCTTTATCCGAAATATGATGTATAATTTGTTTTTGATCTGCACGACGTAAATCGTACCAACGTTGACCTTCTAAGGCAAATTCTCTGAATCGTTCATCTAAAATAAACTTCATCAATTCTGTAGAATTCATTGTCGAAATCTCGGTTTGTAATTTTGCAAAACCAGTTGAGGTATAACGATTTTGTAAAACTGAAAACAATGTTGCTTTTGCTTGATCTAAATTATTTAATTTCAAAAATGATTCAGCTTTGATAAAATATAATTCAGCTACACGAAAAGATGTTTTAAATTCTAAATTTCCTCCTTTGATAATTTTATATTTTGAACCATTTTTCTCAAAATATAGCGAGAAGCGTAAATCATTTTCTGTATCATAACTACTTAATAATTCTGGCGATGCATACGACATATACTGAACAGCATTGTGTAAAGTATTATCTAAAGCCAAAATAGATTCGACAGATGTATAATGATTAGGAACTTGTTTTGTTGTGTTCAAATCAACTAACTCACCTTTCATTTTTAGTGTTGCATCAGAAAAATCAATTGCTTTTTGCCATTCATTTTTATACAAAGCGATTCTTGCTTCTAAAGCATTTAAAGCTGCATTCGAAAATCTATAATTTAATCCTGCTAATTGCGAATCCATTTTCATCAACTTAGTTGCTTGGGCTAAATCAGACTGAATGTGATTGTAAACTTCTTGAACAGATGACGGCTTAAGCGTTGCTTCTAAATCAACTTTCAAATTTAAAGGAACGCCTTTATCTGTAGATGCTGTAGCTGCATTATAAGGTTTACCGTATAAATTAACCAAATCAAAATAAGCGTAAGCACGTAACGCATAAGCTTCTGCTAGTAATTGATCTTTTTCAGCTGAATCTTCCATTGTTTTTGGTCCTTCATTAATGATTTGATTGGCATAAAAAATCACTGTATAAAAGCTAACCCAAGGGAACTGGATTGAAATTTGATCTGGATTTGTATCCTTCCATTGCGCAATCTCACGATACGAAATAAAGTCATTTGAATATTCGTTCAATGTAACCTCATCCGTACGCAAAGCTGTCAACGATTTATGCGTAGGATATTTTGAGTAGGCATTCGTTAACACCATACGATAATCTTCTACCGTTTTTGGAATTACTTTCCCATCTGGTTCGATATCCAAATAGTTATCGCAACTAACTGCTGTAAAGCTAACTGCAACTATGCTTAATAATAAAAATATTTTTTTCATTTGATTTTAAAATTTAGAACGAAACATTAACACCTACAGTTACAGATTTTGCAATTGGTTGTGCATAAATATTTCCGTAAGTTTCTGGATCGAAATAACCTTTGTAACCATTACTAAATACAAATAAATTACGACCTTCTAAGCTAAAACGAGCATTTTTGAAACCTACAACTTCAGCGTATTTCTTTGGTAAAGTATAACCAACACGTATACTACTAATTCTTAAATAACTAATTTCTTTTGCCCAAATGTCTAATAAATTATAGGCGTTTGCATTGTTTCCTGCAAACCATTTGTTCGCCATCCAAGCATCATTATCGCCCATAATAGGACTTGTAATTCCTGGAAGTGTAGAACCTGCCTCGAAAATATCTTGCGTATAATTACGACCTGGATCCAATTCCATTCCACGATAAGAAGGTGATCTCATCACCGTTTGTTTTAAATTGAAAGCGGCTGAAACTGTCAAATCAAAATTGTGAATTTTGAAATTATTGATAATCCCTCCAGTAAATTTAGGATCGCGATCTCCGATGTATGTAAACAAATTACGTTTTTCTTCGCTTGTTAATTTTGAATCAACAATTTCTCCTGGTAAAAAGTCTGCATATAAATCGTATAAAGCAAAGAAATCTTTTGCTGAAACTTTTTCATCACCTTTCCAGAACATTGGATTTCCATATTCGTCAAATCCAGCTGTTTTTAAAGCAAAAATTGCATTTACAGGTAAACCTTCACGCGATGGAAGTAAACTATTTTCGCGTTGTTGTTCCTTCAGAACTTTACTTTTATTATGGGCAAAATTAATCGTTGTCGACCATTTGAAGTTTTGTTTATCAATATTACGTGTTGTTAAAGCAATTTCAAAACCTTTGTTTGTTAACTCTCCCCAATTCACCATTGTGTACTCAAAACCTGTTTCTAAAGGCGTTTCGCGCATACTAATCATATCTGTTCCTTTACGGTTGTAAACATCAACAGCAAGGTTGATACGATTTTTGAAAAGACCTAAATCTAACCCAACATTTGTATTGGTTGTTTTTTCCCAACGTAACAAATCATTTGGTAAATTAATCGCATTGATAATATCTTCTTTTTCACCTGGTAAAATTGTTGCATCGTTATAATCACCAATAAAAAACGGCGACGTATTACGATCGATATTCCCTTGTAAACCGTAAGAAGCACGTAAACGTAGATTCGAAATAAAATCTATATTCTCCATAAACGATTCTTTTGAAATTAACCAAGAAGCAGAAACTGCCCAAATTGGTAAATATTTGTATTTTTTGTTCACACCAAATAAATTCGTACCATCATAACGAACACTTCCAAAAAGTGTATATTTTCGGTCTAAAGTGTACGAAGCGGTTGCAAATGCTGAAACATATGCATTTTCTTCAGTCGGCATTTCTCTGTACGTTTCGTAACGTTTTTCAGCCGCAAAACTTGAATTTGGGAAAACAATTGGCGTTCCACTTTTCGTCGTTTTGTTGTACCCAAAAGCACGTGTTAAAGTCGTGTCATTTTGAGTGTGACGAATTTCAGTACCAGCCATCAAGTCTATTTCATGACGATTGTTAATTGTGGTATTATATGTACCTTGAAGTTTCCAGTTATATTGAAAAAATTCGTTATCCCAATTTTGTTTAACTCCTCCATCAGGTAAAAAATATAAATACTCACCAGATTTATAATAACGCGTTCCTTCTTTCATTTTACGTGTAAAATAAGTTTCTTGTTCGGCGTATTTTTCTGTTTTGTTACTATCGTACTGAATTCCGAATTGAGATGTTAATTTTAAACCTTTTGCTAATTGATAATTAAGATCTATAATCCCTTTAATCGAACGATTTCTTAACGTATAATTTGTATTCTCCCTCTCTTCGATAAAGTTAAATGGTACCGAACGATCTTCAAATCCATCAATATCGTTGTCATAACGATACGAACCATCTGCATTAAATGGAGATAAATATGGATTCGCATTACGCGAATAATTAATCGGATTTATCGATGCATCTGCATCAGTTACAAAAGATTCTTTATCACTTGATGTCGCAAAAATAGATATCCCTACATCTAGTTTATCGTTTAGTTTATAATTATTTTTTAAGGTAAGATTGTAACGCTCAAAACCTGTTCCGATCGTTGTTCCTTGCTCATCGTAATAACCTAATGAAAAGTAATAATCAGAACGATCATTTCCTCCAGAAATGCTTAAACCATATTGTGTATTAATTGCATTGCGATACAATAATTTCCCCCAATCTGTTGTGTTATTTCGTAAAGAATTAATCTGATTTTGAGTCGTAAGATCTAAAGAACTAAAACCACCATTGCGTAAAGCACCAAGTTGACCATTCTTTTGTAAAATACGCATCACTTCACCTTTGTCTGTTCGATACGTTAAATCGTCTCGACCAGCAAGCATTAATTCTAGATCAACTTTTTGAGATGCATTTAATAAATTTAAACGATCAAAATCTGGACGAGCAGTTACAAATGTATTCGCAGAGAAATTAACCGTCATAGCACCTTTTTTCCCGCGTTTTGTAGTAATCGAAATAACTCCATTTGCAGCTCTTGCACCGTAAATAGCTGTTGCAGCAGCATCTTTAAGAATGGTAATATCTTCGATATCGTTTGGATTTAATCCAGCGATAGAAAAGTTTTGTAATTGATCAATATTATCTTTATCACTAAAATTTGGCACATCATTTCCTTCTAATGGCAAACCATCAATCACCCATAACGGATCTTGAGGACCTGAAAGAGAAGCTGTTCCACGAATTCTAATTTTACTTGGAGATCCAGGTGAACCAGTTTCTGTAGCTACTGCTACACCAGCTATTTGTCCACTTAATAATTGATCAACACTTGCTACACCAGCTTGTTGTATATCATCCATTTTTACAGTTGATATAGCTGATGTTAACTTACGTTTTTCGATTTTTTGGTACCCTGTTACGACAACTTCTTTCAGGTCATTATTCTCAGAAATAAATTCACCAGAAGTTAATTTTAAACTAACATGATACGTCGTTAAATCTGTTGAAAGTTCAATTAATTTAGAATCATAACCTAAATAACTAATTAAAACAGATTTAGTATTTGCAGGAACTTCTAATGAAAAGAAACCTTCTTCATCTGTAACAGTCCCAACTGTTACACTTTCTATAATTCCTTTTTGATCTGTTTTAGTTGAAATTGATTGCGCTTCAATTTTAACAGACGCACCAGCGATTCCAACCAACGATTTTTCGTCTTGAACCGAACCTGTAATCACTCTCTTTTCTTGAGAAAATGCAATACTTGCCGCAAAAAGTGGCAAAAGAATGAGTGTCTTTTTCATGTCTATATCTTACTTTAAAGCCTCTTTAATACGGATGATTAAATCAGCATAATGCGCTTTTGTAGACGCATCTCCATTATTCTTTTTCTTGTTTAACAAAGCTAACACGCGTTGTAATTCTGCTCTTTTATAAGTCGTCACTTCCGACACTCTTTTCATAGAAGAATAGTTGATATTACGTGCCATTTTTTCTTCGTCTAAATAATTACAGATAGTTGGTACTTGTAGGTTTTGGTCAATTGTAAGTCCTACTACAGTTGTTTTCTCAAATAATTTGTTTGTTGAAACAATCAATGCATCAACATAATTTTTTTGAGTCATTCTTTCAAGAATCGTTAAGCTTGATTTTTTATCAAAAGCTGCACTTCTTACTTGATCAAATAAGTTTTCAACGGTATATATTTTTTCGTTTGATTTTAGTTCTTGGTGATTCAATTCATTTTCTAACATACGCAATAAACGATCATCTGTAAATAAATTATAAATCAATCCATATTGCATTTCTCTTGCTAATGTATACGGCGTTTGCTCGTAAGGTCCCATTGGCGAATTTTTGATGGCATATGTTTTCTCTAAAATATCATTGAAGAATAACCACTTTGGTAAGTTAATCACGTTTTCGTTTAGATAATTCACCGCTTTACGTTGCATAGCTGCTGAAACAGGCTCGTATGCTTTTTTATCAATTCCGAAATAAGTATTGTTCAGATAAATTCCACCAACATTTGCTAAAACATGATTTGAATATAAATCCCATTGTCCGATAGTTTGGTAATATAATTTTCCTGTATTGATATAACTTTTTCCATCTTCATACGTCCATTTCAAAATATTTTCTGAAACACGTTTTAGATTTTTCATACCATATTCACTTGCCAAAACAGCATCATTACCTAAATCTTCTGACTGAGAACGTGGATCTATAGTACTTAAATAGCTTTGTTGTTCACCATAAAAATACATGGGATCGTCTTCATGTTTTTCAATCATTTTACGAAGAGCTACTTTTTCAGTTTCTTGATTTGGGAACCAACGATATCCCCATTCGATTGCGTATTTATCATACAATCCAATTTTTGGTGTAATCGCAGTAACGCCGTCTTCTGGTTGTGCTACATAATTATAACGCGCATAATCCATAATAGATGGTGCAGTTCCACCCATTTTATCTGTAAACTCTTTCGATCGTAAAGACTCTACTGGATAAGAAAATGAAGAACCCATATTATGTTTCAGACCAAATGTATGCCCTACTTCATGAGAAGACACAAAACGAATTGCTTCTCCCATGTGTTCGTCACTAAATTTATTTCCTCTTGCTTTTGGATCAATTGGACCAGTTTGAATACGCATCCAATCATGCAAAGAAGTCATTACATTGTGCCACCAAATAATATCAGCCTCTAAAATTTCTCCACTACGCGGATCAACCACTGAAGGTCCCATTGCATTTGATTTTGGTGAAGCTGCATACGTAATTACTGAATAACGAACATCATCAATATCAAAATCTTTGTCATCTGCAGTAGGTTCTTTTGCAATAATTGCATTTTTGAAACCTGCTTGCTCAAAAGCAACTTGCCAATCGTGTACACCTGCAATAATTTTTTGGCGCCATTGTTTTGGTGTTGATGGATCGATGTAATAAATGATGGGTTTCTTAGGTTCAACTAATTCGCCTTTCAAGTACTTTTCTCTGTCCTCATCTTTTGGTTCCAAACGCCATTTTGTAATAAAGCGTTGATCTTCCATTTTGTGTTGAGCATCATTAAAAAACCAGTGTTTTTCTGTGAAATAGCCTACACGATTATCAGCTAACCTGGGTTGCATGGGAGTTGTTGAAAGCAAAACAATATTACTCGTCACACCTAAGGTAACGGCTAAATCTACCCCTCCTTCATTTACGCTTGTTGTTAACTGAGACTTAACTACAATGTTTTCTGGAAACGTTTTTACATTTTCTACATATGATAGATTTGCTTTAACCGAACCTCCTAAACCTACGTTTGATAATACGTCGTTAAAACTTTTTTGATTTCCATCAAAAATTTTGTTCACTTTAATCGCTACTGCTGTCGAGTCGTTATTTTGAGCTTCAATATCAAAAACCTCTATAATAGATTCTGAAAAATTATCTTTTACAGAAGCTGTAATGGCATCATTTTTAGGAGAAGAAACTTGTGGAACTAACGTTTTTACCCAGACTTTTTTTGCTACTTTATCATGATAAAAAGAAATTACCTTATTTTCATAATTCATTCCTTTGTTCAAGCCCGCTTCGTTTACTTCCATCGGAACTTGAGACAATTTATTGACGACTAAAAATTGACGACCAAATAAACTATCTGGAATTTCAAAATAGATGTCAGTCTTAACTTGAATCGTATTGAATAATCCTTTCTTATAGGTTCCTTTCTTTATTAATTCATCGATTTTTTTAACTTTCGTTATAGTCGAATCCTTTTTCTCTATTTTTTCTTTATCCGTTTTTGTATACTCTTTTTTTTGTCCGTAAACAACAGCTGAAGACATTGCCAAACTTAGATATAGCGCTAATTTATAATTCTTTCTTTCCTTATTCTGACTCATTCAAACGTTAAATTATCATTAATTATGGCATAAACTTAATCGCAGTTTTTTGATCATAATAGTTTTTTGGAGTGAGTGGTTGTTTTTTTGGAGTGAGTGGTTATTTTGGTGTGATATAAGGTAAAAAACAAATAAATTCATTGTTTTCTACTTTAGTCGAAAAATTATCAACTTGATAAAAATGATAGATTTTTTGTAAATAATTTAATCCAAACTTTTCATTCTCTAAAACTTTTGATTTTTTCTGAAAAGTATTTTTAACAAGTATTAAATCTGATTTCACTAAAATAGTTATGGTCAAAGGCTGATCTATTGTCGCAATATTGTGTTTTATTGCATTCTCTACAGCAATTTGTAAGGCCAAATACGGAATATTTTTCTCTAAACTTTTTGCATCTTCAAGTTGCAAATCGAAAATCAATTCTTCCGAAAATCTACTTTTATGTAAATCCATATACTGCGCAATAAAATCTAATTCTTTCTTTACTGCTACAATATTTTCCTTTGGCGGAACGATTAAATAACGGTAGATTTTAGAAAGATTCATCGTGAATTTCTTTGCATTCTCTTTGTTAATTCCGATTAACATATAAAGTGAGTTCAGTGAATTAAAGAGAAAATGAGGGTTGATCTGATTCTTTAATTGTTGTAATTGCGTAAAGGTATTGATATTTTTAATCTTTTCGTTTTCGATTAACAACCTATTTTTTTCTTCAATAACAGCCGCTTTTTCACGATAAGCCTTTGACGTTATTTTATTGAACAACAGAAAGATAATTACAATTAAAAAAACAGTTCCTAAAAATATAAAACTGATATAAAATTTAGTTTTCTCGACTTTCTCATCAATTATGTATTTAAGATGATTCACAACAATATATCCATCAAAATTCTTGGTGTGCAAAGGTTTTATAAATCGCTTAATTGTAGTATTCTTTATAAACTCAGATGTTGCATCATTAAGAGTATATTTATCTTGTGGAAAATCAGTATCTAATGTACTTGTTATTGTATCTATTGGAAGAATATCTGTAAATTCAAAAATATTTTTCCCAATAAAAGCTTCATTTGGATGCGTCAAACAAATTCCATCTTTGTTAAAAACATACATATAATTAGAAGAAGTAACATCGACATTGGTAAAGAAGTTATATAAATCATACAAATTAATTGTAGTTCCATAATACATATTTGCACCATTTTGCAATTGAAGTGAATCATAATTTACCCAATACAAAGTATCTTTATAATCAATCAAAAAATTATCTATAAATTGATTTTTAGAATGATCGATTAATTCATATGTATCAAGATCTGGTTGATTAAGAATTTTCGAAAGATGTTGATAATTTATTAATTTTTCGTCTTTTGCTGCAGTATTTACAAACCAATCGTAACGAATTAATTTTCGATTCGAGTTTAATTCATTCAGAACAGAAAAATGATCTGCAACATTTGAATCATTTGTTTTTTGAACCACCCTTTTTAATACCTCTTGGTATTCTTCGATATTCTTAAACTCGAATTCAATCGCTTCATATTTCCGATGAAATCCTTTAATTACAAAATCGTCATTACTTTTTTGACTTTCATTGTTGATTAAAAAACTTAATATAACTAGCGCTATTACGGCTATAACACTTACAATTAATGCTATAACATAAATTGATTTATTGGATAATTGAACTTGGGAAGGGTAAGACAAACCTATTTTTTTTGTAAAATTAAGCGAAGTTAGTTTATCAAAAAAATAAGAGAATAAATATCATAAAAATATAATTATCAACTAATTGACAACATAATATATAGTAAATTTTCTCCCTTGCGGGAGAAAATTTAAGGTTTTCGACCTGTTATCAATCGATACAAGATTGCAATAACGGCTAATACCAATAGAATATGGATAAAACTTCCTACTGCTTCTCCAAATCCGAAATAACCAATTGCCCAAAGAATAAGTAGGATGATAGCAATTGTATAAACAAGATTTCCCATAATTTGTGATTTTTAGATGGTTTTTATCTTTTAACTATCTAAAAACGTTCCAAAAACCATTTACAAACCTTTACTAACTTCTTTTTTTGTAAACAAATGTGAAATTACTTCTAATTTATCCTTGTCGAATAGGCATAAATTATCAATATAAAATGGGGTAAAGTGAAAACTCTGTTGATCTATAATTCCAAACTCTCTTTTATTGGGTTCGTATGCAACAAAACCCGAACGTAAAAAAGGTTTACAAGAAACTTTATACAACACAATATCATTTGTAAATAATCGTCGATTCCGTTTATCCAACACATCTATTCCGATATCAATTGTATCAAAGGGTAAAGATGTTTCATGCCAAGTAAATTCATTGTATCCCTTAAAATAGGTTACTCCATTCATTTCTTTCGCATAACCTTCTATTTTGTTTTTATTTCGTAATCGATAATATCCGATCGTTTTCATTTGGCAAATTTGCAATAAAATATTTTAAAATAGAAACGAACAATATTAAAATAGATGATTACATTTATCATCCGAAAACAACTAACACAATGTATAAGGTTTATCCGCAAAAAAGATATAACGAGACATTAGCTTTACTGAAACAGTTTGCTGCACCTACTGACAAAATCTTAGATTTAGGAATTAAAAATCCTTTTTCTGAAGTAATGCTTGAAAATGGTTTTGATGTAAAAAATACAAATGGTGATGATTTAGATTATTATTATAAAGATTTGCAAAATTATGATGCTAACTTTGTCACAGCTTTAGAAATTTTAGAGCATTTAGTTAATCCGATGGAAGTTTTAAGAAACTTACCTGGTGATAAACTATTAGCATCTATCCCAATGCGTTTATGGTTTTCATCTGCTTATCGTAGTCAAAATGACCCAAGAGATGTACATTACCATGAATTTGAAGATTGGCAATTTGATATATTAATGGAAAAAGCTGGATGGACAGTTATTCATCGTCACAAATGGACACATCCATCAAATAAACTGGGAATTAGACCCTTATTAAGAAGAATTACACCAAGATATTATGCTATTTACGCAGAACGAAAAAAAGACTTTACTTTCTAACTACTCAATTGTTATACCTGCACATAACGAAGAAGATTTTATTGCAATAACATTACAATCTATCGTTAATCAAACAATTTTACCGTATGAAGTAATTGTTGTGAATGATCATTCAACCGATAAAACACAACAAATTGTAGAAGAATTTACAGCCAAGTATCCTTTTATAAAGTTAAGAAATATTCTTTCGAAAGGAGAACATCAACCAGGCAGTAAAGTCATTCAAGCATTTCTAAAAGGTTATGAACAAATTGATCCGAATTACGATATTATTGTTAAATTGGATGCAGATTTAGATATTCCAAATCATTATTTCGAAACAATTTTACACCATTTCAATCAAGATGAAGAAGTTGCTATGGCAGGTGGTTTTGCGTACATCGAAATAAATGGAGAATGGGTTTTAGAAAATCTAACCGATAAGGACCATATTCGCGGTGCATTTAAAGCTTATCGAAAAAAATGTTATGAAAAAATTGGAGGTTTACGTGCCCATATGGGTTGGGACACTGTAGATGAGTTATTGTGTAAATATTATGGTTGGAAAGTTGTGACAGACGAATCATTACATATAAAACATCTAAAACATACTGGTGCAAGTTATAATAAATCAGCACTTTACAAACAAGGAGCAGCTTATTATGCTTTAGGTTATGGTTTTTGGATTACCACAATTGCTGGCACAAAATTGGCGTTGCGTAAAAAGAAACCATCGTATATTCTCTATTATATGAAAGGTTTTTTTGAAGCAAAATCTAATGGAACAAAAAAAATGGTCAATCGTGAACAAGAAAAATTTATTCGAAATTATCGTTGGTCTAAAATGAAACAAAAAATAAAAGGTTAAAACTAAAATGCGCTATTGGTTTACATATCTTCTTATCACTTTGCCTTTGATCAATTTTGCACAAAGCAAACTGATTACTGGTTCGGTCGTGGTTGATGAAGGTAACGAATATATCTCTCCTATTTCTGGAGCTCGTGTCGAAAATATAACATCTGAAAGTAAAACTTATACAAGTTCTTCAGGTTATTATTCAATACAAGCAAATGTGGGTGATACGATTTTGTTTGAAGCTGATTTTTTAGTTCCAAGAAAAATCGTTGTGAATCAAAATATCTACGACAAAGGATTTTTACAAGCTCATTTGGATATTGAAATTATCGAATTATCAGGTGCAACTATCGGTAAAGGACCTTTGCAACCTAAATATCACAAAGACAATAAAACAGATATGTATGATAAAATGGGGCTTGATCAACGATTAAGAGATTTAGAACCTAAAAGAGATATTGCAAAATTCAAACCGATGGATGTTTTAAATCCTGTTCGATTAATTGGTCATATGAATGGTTTTTACCGCGAACAACGTCGTGTTCGTAATTACGAAACAAAACTATCTCTTATTCAAGAGGTTAAAAACTATTACCCAACTGAATTTTACACCAATCAATTGAATATACCTTCTTACAAAATTGAAGAATTTTTATATTATGTTAACGCACGTTATCCACTTCAAGACAAAGTTTTGAGCAGACAATTCGGAACAGTTATGATTGATTTAGAATCTTATGCAAAAGAATATTTGACTGAATTAAATCAATCTAAAAACTAATTATTCACAATACCATATTAAAGTTTCGCCAATAAATGTTAACACGTTAATCGCTATATTTTTTTAGACTTATATTCGTGCAAATAATTAAACGTAATAATACTAAACAATTGAAATCACTATTTACCATTCTAATTTTATTGTTTTCACAGTTCATTTTTGCACAAGAAAAGTGGATACAAGGAAATATTATTATCGATGATTCTGATGATACTGCCGAAGGAATTTATGTGACAAATCTGCGTACAAACCATACTACGATTTCGAATTTCACAGGCACTTTCCTTATTCAAGCACAAGTAAATGACACCTTGAAAATACAATCTGATTGGTATGAAAATCGATTGATTATTTTAAAACCTAATCTATTTAGTAAACCCACTATTGTTGTGCATTTGGCGGTGCAAACCATTCAATTAAACACTGCTTTTATCGGTCAAAAACTAACTGGAATTCTTGAAAAAGATGTCAAAAATGGAAAAAAACAAGATGTAGTTACAAACCTTTACAAAAGTCTTGGTGTAAATCCAGACATCAAGCCAATAAAGGATACTTCTGCTTTAAGAGCGGGTCTATTAGATGGTGATATTTCACTAACTCGTTTGGATATTGGTCGTTTGTACGATGTGTTTACAGGAAAAGCTAAACAACGAAAAGCATTGATAGATTACGAAAGTAAATATGATAAAATCACAAAAATAAAAAATTATTTTGGCGAAGATTATTTTATAAATGATTTAAAAATTCCGAAATTTAAAATCAGAGATTTCATAGATAACGCACTGACAAATACTGAATCTAAAATAGAATTGAATGATGTTAATTATTTTAAACTACTTCAATTATTTAATTCATACAGCAAAATTTACCTCGACTTTTTGTACGGAAAAGTCCCTAACAACACAAAAGTTATTCAAAAAGATACCATAGATGATTAAATAAAAGAGCTTGAAAATCAAGCTCTTTTATGATTTATAAATATCATTTCAAAATTTATTGCTTATCATGTACCTTTGCAAGGATTTCAAAAAATAAAATGTCCAACTACTTTCAATATTTTAAGCAACCAATCTCAACTTACGAACTACCCACTAAGTTTGATTATCCATTTTATTATGAACCTACTGAAATTGCGAAATTAGCATGTCAAGAAGTTCAAGACTATTTAGAAAACCAAACCGATTTTGAACATAATTTTGGTTTAGAAAAAGAAAAAAACCACTCTTCTACTCCAATTGGTAAAATGTTTGGTGTTTTGGTTGTTCGAAATAGTAAAGATGAAATTGGTTATATAGCTGCTGTTTCAGGAAAATTAGCCAATACCAATCAACATAAACTTTTCGTTCCACCAGTTTTTGATATGTTAAACAAAAATGGATTTTTCTTGGAACAAGAAGAACGCTTAAATGAGATAAATCGAATTTTAGAAAAGTTAGAATCAAATGAAAAATTTCTTCAATTGAAAAATGATTTTCATGAATTTGAATTGAATGCAACAGCAAGAATTAATGAAGGAAAACAACTTTTAAAATCAAATAAAAAAGATCGTAAAAAACAACGCGAAAATATTTCTTCAACTTTATCTCAAGATGAAATACAACTTTTTGAAGATGATTTAATCAAACAAAGTTTGCGCGATAAATATGAATTTAGAGTTCTAAACGAACAAATTGAACTTGAACGAAATCAATTTTCAAATCAAATTAAAACATTTGAAGAGGAAATAAACGCATTAAAAGAAGAACGAAAATTAAAATCTAATTCGCTTCAAAATCAATTATTTAACCAATATCAGTTCTTGAATAAGTTTAAGCAAGAAAAAAGTTTATTGGATATCTTTTCTACATCTGTTTTTCAACAACCTCCTGCTGCGGCTGGTGAATGCGCTGCACCGAAATTATTGCAATATGCATTTCAAAATAATTTAGATCCAATTTGTATGGCTGAATTTTGGTGGGGAGATTCGCCTAAATCTGAAGTGAGAAAACATGGTCAATTTTATCCTGCTTGCACGGGTAAATGCGAACCTATTTTGGGACATATGTTAACAGGAATTGATTTGAACGAAAATTTATTATTAAAACAAAATACTACTGTTAAAGAATTAGAAATTTTGTACCAAGACGAAGATATAGCTGTCATTAATAAGCCTGAAGAATTTCTTTCTGTTCCTGGAATAGAAATCAAAGATTCTGTTTATATAAGAATTCAACAACAATTTCCACATGCAACAGGACCGATAATTGTACATCGTTTGGATATGTCTACTTCTGGTATTTTGGTGTTAGCATTAAATAAAGAAAGTCATAAACACTTACAACAACAATTCATAAAACGTAAAGTTACGAAACGATATATTGCACTTTTAGATGGAATTGTTGAGCATCCTTCTGGATATTTAGATTTACCGTTACGTGTAGATCTGGATGATAGACCACGTCAAATGGTGTGCTATGAAAATGGAAAAACTGCACAAACGAAATATGAAGTTATCGAAAGAAAAGCGAACAAAACGTTGATTTATTTTTATCCAATTACAGGACGAACACATCAATTACGCATGCATGCCTCGCACATTTTAGGACTAAACGCTCCAATTATTGGGGATGATTTGTACGGAAAAAAAGCAAATCGATTGCATCTTCATGCCGAGACATTAGAATTTACACATCCTAAAACAAAAGAAGTGATGAAATTCCAAGTGGATCCAAATTTTAATATTTAATTTTGTGAAAGAATATATACAATGGAAAATAAAGAATTGACAATACGAGAAGTGATTTATCGTGATATGGACACCATGATTATGGCTAAATTGCGTAATGGATCTAATATCTCAATAGATGATTTGATTGATATTTCTTCTTATTTAGCTGCAAGTTTGTTTCGTGAACGTTGGAAACAAAAAGGAGAGTTAAGCGAAGGAGAAGTAAATGTTGTTTTAGGAAATATAGGTGATTTTTGTAACGAACATTTTGGCGAATACTTTACACAACAAGATTTTGATAAGATTGTAAAAATCTCTCAATTATTATTACAAAAACCAACTTTTGATAACGATTCACAAGAATTTTTTGATTCGATATTAAAAACAGAATAAAAAAATAATGTACAAAAAAACCACTTCGATTGAAGTGGTTTTTTTATGATTAGATAGATAAGTTTATTGCCATCCACCTCCAACAGCACGATACAACTCGACCATTGATGATAAAGACGTTAACTTCGCATCAACTACATTCAACTCTGCATTCAATCCATTGTCTCTTGCAGTAATTACTTCTAAATAATTTGCCATACCGTAGTTTAACAATTCTTCAGAATAGGTAATTGCTTGATTATATAATTGATATTCTTTCTGTTTATATTCAACTTTCTTAGTCGCCGCATCATACGTATACAATGCATCAGAAACCTCTTTACTTGCGTTCAAGATTTTACTTTTATAATTAATTAAAGCATTTTCTTGATTCGCTAAAGCTACTTCTTTTTGTGTACGTAATCTACGTTGTTGTAAAAGTGGTTGCGTTAAGCCTCCAATAACAGATGCAAATAATGATTGCGCATTAAATAATTTATCAATATCAATTCCTTGTACACCACCTGTTGCTGATATAGTTAAAGAAGGATAAAAACTTGCGTTTGCTATATTTACATTCTCAAAAGCATTCATCAATCCAAACTCTGCAGCTTTGATATCAGGACGATTTTCTAACAATTGCGCTGGCACACCAACTGATAAAGTTTGGTTAACTTGTTGAGAAGCTAAATTTGTACGATTAATTGATTGAGGATTTGTTCCTAACAAAATACTCATCACATTTTCGTTTAATTTAATTCCGTTTTCAACATCAACCAACATAGATTTCACGCTATACAACTGAGCTTCTGTTTGATTAACAGCAACTTCTGTTACACTACCAGCTTCTTTTAAAGCTTTTGTTGTTTCTAAACTTTGTTCGCGGTTGATCAACGTTTTGTCTAAAATTCTTTTTTGCTCATCTAATGCTAATAAATTATAATAAGCATTCGCAATAGATGCTACAATTTGAGTTTTAACCGCTTTGTGTGCTTCTATAGTTTGCAAATAAGTTGCAGCAGATGCACGTTGATTACTTCTGATTTTACCCCAAATATCTGCTTCCCAACTTAAATTACCTGAAAGCTCGTATTGATTTTGACTTCTGTCCGTCATCATTGCACCAAATTGTGTATTTTTAGAACTTTCTGTAAAAGAGTATTTTGGTCCAACAGATAAAGTTGGTAAATAACCCGCTTTACCTTGTTTGGCATACGCCTCAGCTACTGCAATATTTTGCAGAGCCGAACGTATGTCTAAATTATTTTGTAAACCTTGATTAATCAAAGCTTGTAATTGCGAATCTGTAAAAATTTGTTTCCAAGAAACAGTTGCAACATTTGCACTGTCTTTTGCAATAACATCTGTTCTGAAGTTTGCTTCATTTACAACAGCTTCAGGACGGTTATAGTCTTTTGCTACGAAACAAGATTGAACAGCAAACAATCCAGCTGCGATTAAAGTAATATTTAAAATTCTGTACTTTTTCATAATTAGATTGAATTATTATGTTCAATTTCTTCTTGTGGACGATCAAATTTCATTGGCTTAATTTTTTCTTGTAATGTTTGGAAAACAATAAACAAAATAGGAATTACGAAAATACCTAAAACTGTACCAATTAATAATCCGAATGCAGCACCAGTTGCAACTGAACGGTTACCTGCAGAAGAAACTCCTGTCGCAAATACTAATGGCATTAAACCTAAAATAAAGGCAAAAGATGTCATTAAAATTGGACGTAAACGAGCTTTTGCTCCATCAATTGCCGCTTGTACAATTGTCATTCCATGCGCACGTCTTTGTAAAGCGAACTCTACAATCAGAATGGCATTCTTGGCTAATAAACCAACCAACATGACTAAGGCAATTTGGAAATAAATATTATTTTCTAATCCCGCTAACCATTGAGATAAATAAGCTCCCATCACACCACATGGAACAGATAATAAAACTGAAAGTGGTAAAACGTAAGACTCATATTGAGCAGATAAAATAAAGTATACGAAAACAATACATAATGCAAAAATCATTGCAGTTTGATTACCAGAATTAATCTCTTCACGTGTTAAACCTGTAAAGTCAGTTCCATAAGAAGTTGACAATGTTTGTTCTGTTACTTGATTAATTGCTGAAATCGCATCTCCCGTAGAGAAACCTGGATTTACAGCTCCTGTAATGTTAGCAGATGTAAATAAATTGTAACGGTTTACAGAATTAGGACCATATACACGTTTCAATGAAACAAATTGTGATACGGGTGCCATAGCTCCTGTTGATGTTTTCACAAACATTTTATTTAAACTCATTTCATTGATACGATCATCTGGAGAAGACTGAATATACACACGGTATTGTTTACCAAAACGTGTAAAGTCTGCTGCATATAAACCTCCAATGTAACCTTGTAATGTTGAGAAAATTGAACTTACAGAAACTCCTGATTGTTTTGCTCTTTCAATATTAACATCAATTTCATATTGAGGGAAGTTCGTATTGAATGAAGTTTGTGCATACTGAATTTCTGGACGTTGCATTAATGCTCCAATGTATTCTTTTGAAACTTTATCAAAATCAGCAATATCTCCACCTGTTTTATCTAATAATTTTAATTCGAAACCAGAAGACATACCAAAACCTGGAATTGCTGGTGGTTGGAAGAAAATCATCTGTGCATCAGGAATTTGTGCAGCTGCACCAAATAATTGCCCAATAATTGCTTGAATAGATAAATCTGGGGTTGTACGTTCTTCGAATGATTTCAATTTAACGAACATCATACCGTAGTTAGAACCTGCACCTGAAATAATAGAGTTACCCGAAATAATAGTCGCTTTATCAATTCCTGGAATATTTTTAATTTTTTCTTGGAATTGTTTCTCAACTTCATACACACGGTCCATAGAAGCACCTGCAGGTAATTCGATATTACCAATAATGAATCCATTATCCTCAGCAGGAACGAATCCAGTTGGCATCATTTTTCCTATACCATAAATTCCTACAGCACTTGCAATAATAATGATAAAAGAAATCCATTTGTGTTTAACTAAAAACTTGAATGAATTTCCGTATTTATGTGTCATACGATCAAACGCTGCATTAAATGCATCGAAGAAACGTTGAACAAAATTACGTTTTACTTCTCCTTCTTGATGTGGTTTTAAGAATAACGCACATAATGCTGGGGATAATGTCAAGGCATTTACGGCAGAAATTAAAATCGCTACAATTAAGGTTATACCAAACTGTTTGTAGAAAACTCCTGTAGGGCCGGATATAAATGTTACTGGAACGAATACGGCACACATAACTAATGTAATCGATACAATGGCACCAGAAATTTCATCCATCGCATTTTTAGTAGCATCCATCGGAGTTTCGTGGTGTGTTTCCATACGAGCGTGAACGGCTTCCACCACTACAATCGCGTCATCCACCACAATACCTATGGCGAGCGTTAATGCGAATAACGTTAATAAGTTTAACGAGAATCCTGCTACATTAAGGAAGAAGAATGTACCAATAATAGACACAGGAACCGCAATTAACGGAACTAATGTAGAACGGAAATCTTGTAAGAAAATATATACCACGATAAATACTAAGATAAATGCCTCGATCATCGTAGTAACTACTTTCTCGATAGACGCATCTAAGAATGTATTAGTATCCATCAAAATAGTATAACTTATTCCTTCTGGTAATTGAGATTCAGCTTTCTTTAACTCTTCTCTTAAGTTAACAATAATTTCTTGGGCATTCGATCCTGGCGTTTGGTATACAGCAAAAACTGCAGAAGGATCTCCATTCATAGTCGAACGTCCAGCATAAGATTGAGCACCAAATTCTACATTCGCAACATCTTTTAATTTTAAAACTTCTCCATTAGGTAATGATTTAATGATGATATTACGATACTGATCTTCTGTTTTATAACGTCCAGAATAGGTAATCGTATATTGGAAAGATTGTCCAGAATTTTCACCTAAAGATCCAGCAGCAGCTTCAAGAGATTCTTGAGATAATGCTGCAGAAACATCTGAAGGTATCAAGCCATAACTTGCCATACGAGAAGGGTCTAACCAAATACGCATAGAATAAGTCATCGCTCCAAAAACTTCAGCATCACCTACACCATTTACACGTTTTAACGCAGGAATAATATTAATATTCAAGTAATTTTGTAAGTATATTTCGTCATACTTAGGATTAGTTGAATAGAAAGATGTAAACATCAATCCCGAAGTTTGTTGCTTTTGTGTAACAACACCAGAACGAGTTACCTCTGAAGGTAATAAAGGTGTAGCACGTGCAACACGATTTTGAACGTTTACTTGCGCGATATCCCCATCAACTCCAGGTTTGAAAATTACATCAATAGATGCAGATCCATTATTAGAAGCTGTAGATTGAATATAATCCATTCCTTCAACCCCATTTACCTGTTCCTCGATAGGAATAATAACAGACTCCATTACTGTTTTTGCATTCGCTCCAGGATATGAAGCAGAAATTTTCACAGTAGCGGGTGCAATATCTGGATATTGAGTAACTGGTAGCGCTGTAAGCCCCAGAATACCCAATATAAGTATGATAATAGAAATAACCGTAGAAAGTACGGGTCTTTCAATAAAGGTTTTTAACATAATTTTTAGCTGTTAGAATACTGTTTTTGTAGAATTTACGATTGTATCAAAGTTTGCTGGCATTGGTTTTACTGCAGTTTTATCTCTCAATTTACCTACCCCTTGTGCAACAACTTTATCTCCTTTCTTCACTCCTTCTTTTACAACAGCCATATTATTAGCTCTTTCTACAACAGTAATTGGAGTAGCATATGCAGTATCTTTTGTTACTTTATATACATACGTTAATCCTTGTTGCTCGAAAGTTGCAGCTTCTGGCACTACTAAAACATCAACAAATGTTTTTGGAACACGTATACGCCCAGAATTACCATTTGCTAAAATTCTAGCTTCATTGTTAAAAGATACACGGAAATCTATCGTACCAGTAGTAGGATTGATTTGTCCTGTAACAGTTTGAATCTTACCTTTTTCAGGATAAATTTCTCCGTTAGCTAAAACTAAATCTACAGCAGGAATTTTATCTAATTTCTCTTTTAAAGTTGCTCCTTCAGATTTAGAAATAAAATTTAAATACTCTTTTTCATTCATCGAAAAGTAAGCATAAACTTTAGAGGTGTTAGAAACTGTAGTAATTGCTGTTGGATCTGATGGACCTACTAATGTTCCTTGACGGAAGTTAATAGAACCTAATACTCCACTTATTGGAGCACGTACAACAGAATAATCTACATTTGCTTGAGCTCCTTTATAGTTAGCTTGCGCTTGTGTAACACTTGCTTGAGCCTGTCCTACAGCCGCCAAAGCCTGATTATAACTAGCCTGAGCTTTTGCTAAATTTGCTTTTGCTGTTTCTAATTGTACATTACTTATAATATTTTTCTGAACAAGAGGAGTTAATTTATCCACTTCCACTTGCGCAGCATTAACAGATGCTTTAGCCGCATTTACATTTGCTTGTGCAGACTTTACACTTGCTTGCGCTGCTCCAACTCCTGATCTTGCAGCATCAGCGTTCTGAGTTAATACATTTGTTTCTAATCTAAACAAAGGTTGTCCAGCTTGTACATATTGACCTTCATCAACATAAACTTCTGTAATGTATCCTTGAATTTTCGCACGGACCTCGTTATTCACAACTCCTTCAATATTTGTTGGATATTCATCATAACTTGTCACCACTCTTGTTGGTACATCAACAACTGGATAAGGTGTCGGACCTTGTGCTTGTGCTTGTGCATTGTCCTTTTTACCACAAGAACTTAGCGCAATAGCCAAAGCACCAACCATCATAACGTTAACGTTTTTCATATTACTTTTACTTATTTTCTAGTTGAATTTTATTAATTTTTTCTATTGTTTCGCCTAATAAAAACTTGGTCTGATTTAAATGATCTAGATAAATATCAATTACCCTATTTTCGATATTTTTCGAAAGTGAGTCATTTGAAATTTTATGTTCCTTTATACGATCTGTAAAAACAATATCCTGAGAAATCATATCATATAAAAAATCTAACTTCTCTGTCAAATAATTAAAGTTTAATCTAAAATATCTTTTACGAGAATTAATCTTGTTTATATATTCAATATGTTTCATCGATAGCAAGTAATTAATCGAATTAGACAAAGAACTCTTACTAACATTGAAAACCTCTAAAAGTTCTTCAAAAGTAAATCCTTCTTCAGTTGATTCTAAAACCATATATGCCTGCAATTTGGCTGTTAAAGGAGGAAACTTATACGTTTTCTCTAAAAAAGCACTAAAACTACAGAATAAGTCCATGTTACCTGCATGATTATCTATATTCATAATGTGTTTAGTCTATAAAACCGTGCAAATATATATAAGTTAGTTCGGTTAAAACAGAACTAACTGTATTTTTTTAAAAAATTTAACAATAAATTAAAATTTTTAAAAAACAACCTAACTATTTTCCTTCACCAAAAAACAGACCAAATCAATTAGAAATGAACATATTATAAAATGATTGGGTTTATATATAAATTGTTGAGTTTACACTAAATACAAATTAATTGGATTTTGAAATTGGAGTATAAAAAGTTGTTAAATAAATAAAAGCTTCAACTGAGTTGAAGCTTTTATTGTTTATTTTATCGTATTAATATACGCAATAACTTTTTCGTTAAAAATCTGAGGTTGATCAACATTCACAACATGTCCACAATCCTCAATGACAATCAATTCAGAGTTTTTGGTGTGTGATTTTATTAAGTTTTCAATTGATGGTAAAAACATATGATCTTCTGATCCCATAATATAAAGTGTAGGGATATTAAGCTCTACTTCTCTAAACCATTTTAACAACGGATTGATATCTGCTGTTAGTTTGAACCACTTTAGAAATTCTTTTTGATAGAGTTTCTTCGCTTCATTAATAAATAAATTGCGCGATTCTTTGTGTGCACTTCTCGGCATAATGGCAAAAGCGAAAATACGGTACAAAACTAAATACGGAATCATATGTTTGAACATATTACCAACGGTCATTAAAAAGCGACTTTGATAATTCATCTTCATGATTGCTCCACCCATAATCATCGATTTGAAACGTTCTGAATAATCTTCTGCCAACTGTCTAATAACAATTGTTCCCAAAGACATTCCAACAAAATGTGTTTGTTTAATTTTTAAATGATCCAATACATCAATCACATCTTTCGCTACAGATTCGAACGTATAGCGTTTTTCAAAAAGCGATTTAAGGTTATTTTTCGAACGACCATGTCCTCTCAAATCCAAAAGAACAACATTAAAATGCTTACGAAATTCACGAATTTGTTTAAACCAAATAGTTGAACTTCCTCCTGCTCCATGAACAAAAGTGACCCATTCTGCACTTGTGGGATGAGTATATGTAGTGTGTGCTAACAATTTATACGTAATTTAGAACTGCAAAATTAAACTAAAAACTATGCTAAGCATAACACTTTTGATAACTTTAAGATATTTTTAATCTTCATCATCTTCTGTGTCAACGTCTGTTGATGTTTTCTTTAAATAAAAAACATCGTTCATGACTTCTGCTTTTACATAATTCAGCTTTTTTTGCTCTTTGATTCGATCTGTAAACAATGTTCCGATTAAATGATCGTATTCATGTTGAAAAATTACAGCAGTAAAACCTTCTACTGTTTCATCATGAAAATTCCCATCCAAATCAAAATATTCTAATCGAAGAACTAAACTTCTATGTACTTTTCCAAAAATATCTGGAATCGACAAACAACCTTCTCTTCCATAACGAACAATATCCGAATACCACGTAATTTTTGGATTGATGATAAACTCAAAAGGTTCACCCTCTTTATCAAAACGTTGTACCCAAACGGCATTTCTATTTATGCCAATTTGTGGTGCCGCAATCCCAACACCTTTACTTGCCTCGTCTTGCACAGTCGCATACATACGATCCGCCAATAGTTTAATATTTGGATCTTTGGGATCTATGTCAATAGATTGGGCTTTCAACACAGTAAGATCTTCATCAGAAGTTGTTAATAAAACTCGAAATGTTTCGTACGATTTTTTTTCTTTTACTAAAGTAACTTCAGCTCCAGTCAAAGGTTTATAGGTTTTATTCTTCATATTTTTAGATTGAGCAAATAATGCAGTTGAACAAATCAATAAACCAAACGTAATTATTTTTATCATTTTTTTAGAATTAATCGATCCAACGAATATTTTCCTGCACCTGATAAAAATAAAACGAAATAATTAATTAAATAGAATAAACCTAATTCTTTTTTACCAAAATCATCGTCAGCATGTACAATAAAAACAGCTACCAACATGGTAATAATTAATGGAATTGATGCTAAACGTGTAAAAAGTCCAACCAAAACTAAAAATGCACATAATATTTCTGCAAAAACAGTTAATCCTAACGAAATTTCTGGACCTAATCCTATTGGATCTCCAAATTCAAAATTTCCATTGACTAATTTTTGTAATTTTCCAAAACCATGCGTAAACATAAATCCACCAGCAGCCAAACGAATGAATAACAATGATACATCTATAAAAGCAGGTTGACTTCCTAATAATTTAAATTTTGTGCTCATTTAATATTTTTTTTTCAAATATAAGTTCTTGTTTTTACGTTGACATTTAAATAGGTCAAGAAATCAAGATTTTTCTATTAATTTTGAATCAACTTTAATCACTAAGAACTAAATAATACAATATTATGTTAAAAAATATTTCATTAATCGCTTTACTATTTTCGAATTTTGCTTTTGCACAAAAATCTGAATTAGTACAAAATGACGTCTTTGGAAATCCTATTTTCATTGAGGAATCTATGCAAAAAGCACGAATTCGAATGATGCATATCGAAGGATACGATCAAGAATATTATACAAAATCAACCTACAATACAGCAGGAAATCCAACTAAACGTGATTATTTTGATGAAGAAGGAAATGTATCTTTTTCAGAATCTTTTAATTACAACGACACCAACAAATTAGCTTCGAGAGAATTAAAAAATACGGATGAAAGTTTGATTTTTAACTTTGATTACGAATATACGCCCGAAGGTTACATTGTGACAAAAAGTGAAAATGATGTCAATGTTGTAAAAATAGAATACAAATTAGATCAGAATAAAAACATTACTTACGAACACGAATCGAACTTATTGGAGGATAATGATATTTTTATCGAAAAAAATCATTTGTATCAAAATGGTTTTTTAGTTAAAACACAGGTAAAATATAACCAAGGATCTTATACATTAGATTATAAAAACGATGCTAAAGGCAATCCGATTGAAGAAATTTATTTAGATAAAGATAACAAAGCTGTCAATAAATATCTCCGAAAATTTGACGACAACAATAACATGACAGAAGAAGTAACGTTAGATGAAACTGGAAAAGTTAAGCAGATTTCGACAATCAAATACCAATATGATAATCACAAAAATTGGAAAAAAAGAACACAATACGTGAAAAATTTTGATCAACCAATTTCAAACACAACAAGAACAATTCGTTACGAATAACACAAAGAGTCAATAAATTTGGCTCTTTTTTATTTGATTATTTAACTAAATGTTATTAACTTTATTCTAATCAACCATTTATCTCGTTTTATTATGATAAAAAATGTGCAAGAATTTAATCGACTATTTCAATTGTATCAAAAAGATAATCGTTTCAACTTGTACATAAATGATTATCCTAAAAATGAATTTGCAATACAATTTTATAGTGACGAAATCGAAGATTTGAATTTAGAATATGTCGATTCTACAACTAATTCAGTGCGGAAAATTCAAGATTATCGTGCTAAATTAAATGACTATTTTCGTCCTGAAGAATTGATAACGCTTGAAGTTATATCTATTTCAGGCTATTTTAGACGATACGATTTTTATTTCTATACCAACGAAAAAACGTTTATTTTCAACTTTATTCATCGAGATTTTTTGTCTCAATTAATTGATATTCTTTTATCCGAATTGGATTGCAATTTTATTAGCCGTTTAAAAACTGAACTATTAATAAATTTGGAATACGAATAATTTGTAATGTTAATTTAAACGACATCTTATGTCTGTTTAAATTATTTTTTTTGCAAAAAGCTGAATAAAATGAATTTTGATCGGATTAATGAAAAGTTGAGTATTTTAGCTGATGCAGCAAAATATGATGTTTCATGCTCATCGAGTGGAAGTAAACGGAAAAACACAAGCAATGGATTAGGAAATGCTTCTCAATCTGGCATTTGTCATTCTTTTACAGAAGATGGTCGCTGTGTATCATTATTAAAAATTCTGTTGACCAATCACTGTATTTACGATTGTGCATTTTGTGTATCACGAAAAAGTAACGATGTAAAACGAGCTGCTTTTACTGTACAAGAAGTGGTAGATTTAACTATTAACTTTTATAGACGAAATTACATAGAAGGATTATTCTTAAGTTCTGGAATCTTCAAAAATGCTGATTTCACAATGGAACGTTTGCTTTTGATAGCAAAAAAATTACGTTTAGAAGAAAATTTTAATGGCTACATTCATCTTAAAACTATTCCTGGCGCAAGTGACGAGTTATTAAAAGAAGCAGGATTGTATGCTGATAGAATGTCAATTAATTTGGAGATGCCAACTGAAAAAGGTCTTCAATTAGTTGCACCTGAAAAATCGCACGAAGATGTAAAAAAACCTTTGGCCTTTATTCAACAACAAATGACTGAATATAATGCAGAACGAAAATTAATAAAGTCAACCCCAACATTTGTGCCCGCTGGACAATCTACACAAATGGTGATTGGTGCGACACCCGAAAATGATATGGAAATTATGTATACGGCTAATCAATATTACAATAATTTCAAACTTAAACGTGTCTATTATTCAGGATTCATTCCAATCAATCACAATGATAAGATGCTACCTTCTATTGGTACTCAACCACCATTGCTTAGAGAAAATCGACTTTATCAAACAGATTGGTTGATGCGTTTTTATCAGTTTGATGTCAAAGAAATTTTAAATCAACAAAATCCACATCTCGATACGGATATTGATCCAAAATTAAGTTATGCCTTAAGAAATTTACATCTTTATCCGATTGATATTAATACCGCAGATTATCATTTAATTCTACGAATTCCAGGAATTGGTGTTCAATCAGCAAAGAAAATAATTACTGCTCGAAGATTTGGAAAAATTTATGCTTATCAATTAAAAAAATTTGGAATTGCTTATAACCGGGCTAAATTTTTTATGACATGCGCTGATGATCAATACCAACAAAAGGATTTACTTGGATCTCAGATTAAACATCGAATATTGAGTACGAGTAAAAGTAAATACCTTAAAAATCAACCTAATCAATTAAATCTTTTCGACTAATGGAACGCTATGTTTTTGATAATAGTTTCGAAGGATTTTTGACATTAATTTTTGATTATTATGTTCGAAAACCTCAGCAAATAAAAATTGTTTCGCAAAGGGATTTTTTACCATCGATGTTCGACGATGAATATATAGTAATTACAGATGAACAAAAAGCGGAAAGGGTTCATAAAAGCTTAAAAAATAAATTAAATTCAACAAGTTACAAAGCTTTACAAGCCGTTTTTTTGTCAGAAGAAAAAGAAGCGTTTGAAAAACTCTTTCATTATTGTTGTTTAATAATTAATGAATCAACTGCAATACAATTAAATTACGGAAATGAGTTTGTGCTTTATGTAATGAAAATGTATCGTTCAGTTCATCGCGAAAAGCATCATCATGAAGCATTTATCCGTTTTGAAAAGATTAATCAAGATTTATTTTTTGCTAAAACAGAACCCAAATACAATATTTTACCTTTGATTATCCATCATTTTAGAAAAAGGTATGCGGATCAAAATTGGATTATTTACGATAGTATTCGAAAATATGGAATTTACTATGATAAAAATTCAAAACAAGTTCATCAAATACAATTAAATTTCACTCCAAAATCTACAACATTACCTACCGAATACATTGATGTGGATGAAAATTTGTACCAAGAATTATGGAAATCCTATTTTCATTCGACAACGATTGAGGCGAGAAAAAACTCGAAATTACAGATGCAATTGATGCCAAAGCGATTTTGGAAAAATTTAACTGAGTATAATTAAAAAAGGCTACAAATTGTACACTGCCCCCAAAAAGTTAGACACTTTTGGGGGCATTTTTTATGACAAGAAAAGTAAAATATAGTGTAGCATTTAAGTTACGTTGTGTGAAAGAAGTTTTAGAAAAACATCGAACAATACGTTCAATTAGTAAAAAAGAA
>NZ_JACALO010000024.1:0-47663 GCF_030328185.1 Empedobacter sp. 225-1
TCAGAACCTTTCATAAAAAACGCCTAAAACCTATTTGGATTACCTATACTTTTTCACTTCACACTCGAAAAATTCATGCTTTTCATGTCGGTTATCGAACAATAGAGATCTTCAAAAAACTCCTTAACTCTATCATTCAAACAAAACCAACAAAGATTTATACCGATAAACTCAATACTTATCGGTTAGTTATTCCTTCTGCAATTCATTCAACCAGGTTTCGATCTACCAATCATATCGAAAGAAATCACCTTAGTTTACGTACTCATCTGAAACGATTAAACCGAAAAACCATTTGCTACACAAAAAACATGGACATACTATCCGCTATCCTAATCATTTATTTTTGGGGTTGAACTACCAAACTATTTATCCAAATAAATCAATCTTACTAAAATTTTATAACACCTTTTATGTCAAGTAAAAGATGTTTTAACGTGTTTAAAAATATCAATCTTATTTCGTAGCTATTTGCCTTCAAAAAAAGGATTGAATCCACACAACAAGCCTCTATTTATTGCACTCCCTTAATTTGCTATTCTACTAAATCGTTAAAAATTAATGAAAAAACACAACAAGTAGAGTTTAACATTCAAAACGTTTGTATTTTTGTCTTATAAAATATATCCAATATGAAGCATCAAGCAGTAGAAGGTTTTTCGAAATTATCGAAAGAAGGAAAAATTGAATGGGTTGTAAATGAATATTTGAATGGCGATGAAAAAGCAATTCAAATCATGAAACAATATTGGAATGATGATGCAGATTTACAAAAACTGCACGACGAGTTTTCAGAAAATACAGTTTCTAATTTCTATATGCCGTTTGGTTTAGCACCAAACTTTTTAATCAACGACGAATTATATGCCATTCCTATGGCTGTTGAAGAGTCGTCTGTTGTTGCTGCAGCTTCTAAGGCTGCAAAGTTTTGGCAAACACGTGGTGGTTTCAAAACAACTATTTTATCGACAACAAAGTTGGGGCACGTGCATTTTATGTACGAAGGTGATAAAGAAAAGTTGAGAAATGCTTTCGAATCGACTATCAAACTACAATTAATCGAAACTACAAATGATATTACCAAAAATATGCGTGCACGCGGTGGTGGAATTTTGGATTTAGAATTAATTGATAAAACTGCTGATCTAGCAAACTACTATCAAATAAAAGCCTCTTTCGAAACAATGGATTCGATGGGTGCCAACTTCATCAATTCATGTTTAGAGCAATTTGCAAAAACATTACGCAACGAAATCGAAGCTGATACAACTTTTACAGCTGATGAAAAAGATTCTGTTCAAATCGTGATGTGCATTTTATCAAATTATACACCCGATTGTATTGTTCGTGCAGAAGTTTCTTGTCCAGTAGAACAATTAGCAGAAGGAAATGTAACGGCAGAAGAGTTTGTGGAAAAGTTTTCGCGTGCTGTACGAATTGCAGAAATTGAACCTTATCGTGCTACTACACACAACAAAGGAATTATGAACGGTATTGATGCGGTTGTAATTGCTACGGGTAACGATTTTCGAGCAGTAGAAGCTTGTGCACATACCTATGCTGCAAAAGATGGTCAATATTCTTCGTTAACGCATTGCGAAGTAATAGATGGTATTTTCCGTTTTTGGATAGATTTACCAACTGCACTTGGTACAATTGGTGGATTGACAGCTTTACATCCATTGGTAAAATTAGCGTTAGGAATTCTTGGAAAACCAAATGCAAAAGAGTTAATGGGATTTGTTGCTGTTGCTGGTTTAGCACAAAACTTTGGTGCATTACGTTCGTTGGTTACAACAGGAATTCAGAAAGGTCACATGAAAATGCACTTGATGAATATTTTAAACCAATTGGAAGCAACAGATGAAGAAAAGAACTATTTTGTGAATTATTTTAAAGATAAAACAGTTACGCATCACAATGTTATCGATGAATTTTGCAAATTACGTGGTGTAAAAAATGTAGAAGAGATCAAAAAAGAAAAATAATTTAATAAAATACAAATGCGAATTTGGTCTGTTCATCCGAAATACCTTGATGCAAAAGGAATAGTTGCGCTTTGGCGTGAAACACTTTTGGCAAAGAATGTTTTGGTAGGCAATACAAAAGGGTATAAAAATCATCCGCAATTAAGTCGTTTCAAATCGGTAGAAAAACCTATTGAAGCGATTAATCAATATTTGGCAGAAGTTTGGGACGAAGCGACACAACGAGGTTATAATTTTGACCGAAATAAAATTGATTTTGATTTCAAAAAGATTAAAATTGAGGTTACAACAGGTCAAATGCAATATGAATTCAACCATTTATTAAAGAAGTTAGAACAAAGAGATCCTAAACAATTCAAACAATTTGAAAACCTCAAAATGGTTGATTGCGCGGAGATTTTCGAAGTAAAAGAAGGAGAAATAGAAAAATGGGAGATCATTTCTTAGAAGAATATTTTGCTAAAGCAAAAGAAAAACAACGCGAACACAAAAAATTTTTGGAGAAGTTGAAGAAGAAACCACCTAAAAACTTGGATCAAAAAATGGAAGAAATTCACGAAGATGTTTTCAATCGTATTGATTGTCTTTCTTGCGCGAATTGTTGCAAAACAACTGGTCCACTTTTTACACAAAAAGATATTGAGCGTTTAGCGCATGTTTTTCGAATCAAACCAAGTCAATTTATTGATAAATATTTGCGAATTGATGAAGACAACGACTATGTTTTGCAGCAAGTTCCTTGTCCGTTTTTGGATAGTGAAAATTATTGTTTGGTTTATGAAGATCGCCCGAAAGCTTGTCGTGAATATCCGCATACAGATCGTAAGAAATTTTACCAGATTAATCATCTTACCATAAAAAACACGCTAATTTGTCCTGCGACTTACGAAGTTGTAGAACAAATGCAGAAAGAAATAAAAGTATAAATGGAAACACCTCTAAAAATAATCGCATTTATTATGTTGATATTTCCGACAATTTATCAAGGAATTGCTGGATTTAGAACCAAAGATGCTACTGTTGTAAAAAAAATTGCTTGGCGCGCCGTTTTGATGCAAATCATGGGAACGCTTTTGGCTTATTTTATCTTCATAAAAATTGGTCAAGACAAACAAGTTGCCATTTATGTTGGCTTTATGTTTTTTACGTCGCTTGCAATTTTAGTCCTAATACAAAACATTTTGATTTACTTAAAAAATAATAGTAATAATTAAAACGTCGCTCATAGAGCGACGTTTTTTAATTTAAAATTGAGTTTCTACTCTACTTATTTCTTATAAAAAATTTACCTATTTGTTCATCATTCCACTCATCAAAACCTTTTTCATTTTTATCTAAATAATTAAATAAAAATAAGGTATCATTCCTTTTAATAAAACATTGATTAGAGTTTTCAATTTTATAAATCTGATCGCCAATTTTAGAAAATCCATATAGTTGTTTAGATGGATTAATTATTTTGTTTATTGAATCATTCATTTTAGGTTTATTCCAAACTTCATTTTCAGAAAGTTTAATACTATATTTTTTATCAGATAAATACAATGTATGATTTCTATGAGAGTTCTTATAAACTATGTAAAACTCGCTTTGATTTCTCAATATATTTTCAATTCTATTTATCTGTAAAGGATTTATATAAAATGTCTGAATAATATAAAAGAAAATAATTAGCAAAATAACTAATATCGAAAATACATAATATTTCTTCATACTATAATTCAAGCCAATAAATTAACGTATTGTTCTGCTTTTTCGGTTAGTTTAGTTTTTACTTGATCATAATTTGAATCAAAAAAACTTCGTAATCTGAACTTTGATTTTTTGGTTTGAATAGTTAGAATTTGATTGCGATTCAAGCGAAAAATATCTTCTTCTTCGTACAAATAATAAATTGCTCGATATGGAATTTCATCTTTTTTGAAAATTGTTCTGATTTCGAACGTTTCTTCTTTTAACGTAAATAAGGTCAAATTAAACGTTAAATCGTATAAAATAGACATCGATGCAAGTAAAGAAATCATGAAAACGCCAATGCGTAAAAAAGGTTCGTCTATCCAAAAATTTCCTCCAAACCAAAAAGCTTTGACAAACGTAAAGTTAACCATCATTAATAATAGAAAAATGATGACGAGAAGAAGTGTTTGCCAACTAAGTTTAGATTTTACCATCTCTGATTGGATTTGTACTAATTTACAATTTTTTTGAACAGATTTAGAAAATTTTTCTACAAATAAAAAACCTCATATAAATCTGAGGTTCATTATATTTTAAAAATGTTATGTTATAAAATTTCAATACTAAAACTATGATTGAGATATTTCTTATATTCCAAGATTTATGCCAAACTGAATCATTTTACGATTATCAAATGTGTTATCTTTAAAATAATTGTTCAAATCTTTTCTTACAAAAACATCAATCAATCCTAAACCAATTGTTATTTCAGCTCCGTAGATAAAATTATTCACATTATAATTTCCACGTTCTTTGTTGCGAACACCATCTCCTTTGTAAATATTATTCGATGATAACAACGTTCCTCCATACATATACGCTGCGATATAGTGTTTTCCTTGCGGACGATATGCAAAATCTTCGGTAATATTTTTGACTTTCGAAAAGTTGTATTTAAATCCAACCGGAACCATAAAATAAGCCGAACGCAATTTCGATTTATCTAACGATTTATCACTTTTTACCAAGCCAACATTTCCATTTTCATCACGATTAAAGCGCATATCATCGTCGATGCGATACGTTCTCCACGAAAATAACCCTCCTGCCAAAAAGTTAACAGGACTTGTTAACGATAATTGTCTTTCGTACATTAAACCTGCTGTTAAATTGCTCGAAAACTTCTCATGTTTGTTCAATTCTTCGTCTTTTTTTCCTGTAAACGCCATGTATCCAAAAGAAGCATAACCGTTAATTTGATTCGCAATTCGGTAACGTTTCGTCACATCTTGTTTCGTTTTTGGCGTAATTGGATCTTCGCCGTTCATAATCGAAAATGCAACTTGTTGTTTGATGATATCATCTAAATTGAAATTTACCTCCTGAATACGATCATTTATCGTTCCCGAATACACGCTCGCAATAGCTTCTTTCTTAGCTGTAGCCTCAGAAGCATTCAGTTTTCCTTCTGTTAATTCTTTGTCAACTGCCGCAATTTTCTTTTCCATTGCAGATTTTTCTTCCTGAACAATTTGACGAATCACTAACGTAAATTCGCTGATGCGATCTTTTACAATTGGACTGATTTTTTCGTCGTTTTTATCATTCAAATCAAATGTAAATTTTTGAGCATATAGTGATGTAGCTGATAAGCATAATAATCCTGCTACGATAAGTTTTTTTATCATAATCTTGCTAATTTAGGGATATTAATGTTTTATTTGAAGCCGATAGAAACCACGCGCGATTGGTTTGACTCCTTTAGATTTTCTTTATTTTCGATCGAATACAACAACATATTTGGATCTACAAAATTCTTCTTCTTTTTGTTCACTTTTACAGAATCTAATGTTGTGTTAGCTGCAATATTTTTCTTTGGTTGAGCTTCTGATTTTAAATCTTCTTTCTTCTCTACAATAGCTTCTTTCTTCGTTGGAAAAGCCATTTCAACTTGTTGAGATTCTTCGTTTATTGCCACTTGAACTTTACCATGTTGAATTGGTTTCTTCTCTTCTTGTGTCTGAATTTCAACTTCTTTTTTAGAGGAATCAATCTTTTCATTATTCGCTAAAATCGATTCTGAAGAATGAACTGTATTAGAATCTGATTGAATTTCTTGCGGATTATTTTGTTCCTGATGATTTACAAATTCTTTTGGTCGATCATCTTTCGATTGATTCGAGAATAAATAAATTGATGTAGAAACCGTAAATAACGCCACAACCGCAGCAGACAACCACCATTTAAAATTTGATTTTTGTGGTGATGGAGCGACATCCATACGAGCTTGAATTCTGTCCCACGCATCATGAGAAGGATTCAATTCACGATTTTCTAAATCGTCTTTTATATAGTTTGATATTTTATCGTTGTTTTTCATTTGTCATTTTCTTTTTACTTAGAACAATTTCTTTCAGTTTTGCCTTTGCTCGAAACAATTGCGTTTTGCTGGTCGACACCGAAATATTCAGCATTTCTGAAATTTCTTGATGCGAATAATCTTCGAGAATATGAAGATTAAACACCAATCGATAAGGTTCTGAAAGTTGATCTAACACCTCTTGCACATTAAAATTTAACCACGTTTCTTCTACTTCTTCATCTGCTTCATCATAATTAGAAACTCTTACATCATCAACATAAATCAATGTTTTATTTGCACGTAAAAAAGTTAAACATTCGTTGACCATGATTCGACGCATCCAACCTTCGAAACTTCCTTTATTTTGAAATTTCTCGATATGATTAAAGACTTTACAAAAACCATTAATCATACAATCTTCTGCATAATGCATGTCTTCGATATAGCTTCTACAAACGCTCAGCATCTTTTTGGAGCTTTGTTCGTAGAGTTCTTTTTGCGCCAAAGCATCGTTCTTTTTTAGTCGATCGACTAAAATTTCTTCTTTACTTTTTCGATTTAGTACAAATAATTTCACGTGTGTTAATTGCTTTCTTACTTAATAGACTCAAGGTTTGTAAAAAGGTTACAGAAAATTAAACATTTTTTTTGAAATGATTTGATATAGAACGAAAAAAGCTCGCAATTAGCGAGCTTTTTAATCATATTTATCTAAAATAAATTTATTTCTGAAACGAATCTTTATTCAATTCGTATAATATTTTAAGACCTTTTATTGTGTGTAAACGATCATCAATATCAATTTTATCTGTCAACGATTTGTAAACGCCACCAACTCCTCCTGTCGAAATCACATAACATTGTTCTCCTTCTTCGGCATTGATACGATCAATCATTCCTTCAACCATACTCAAAAAACCATAAACCATTCCTGATTGCATGCAAGATTCTGTATCAGATCCTAAAACAGTTTTAGGCGCTTTCAGTTCTACTGTTGGTAATTGAGCCGTTTCTCCTACCAATGAATTTAAGGCAGTTATAATTCCAGGAGCAATCACTACTCCACCGACATTTGCCGATTCGTCAATCCCTAAAAAAGTTAACGCTGTACCAAAATCAATCACGATTTTCTTGCCTTTGTAGTCTTGATAATGTGCTGCCACTGCATTCGCATACAAATCTGTTCCCATTTGGTTTGACTTATGCTTGATTGCTGATGGCGTATTACGATCCACAACCATTGGTTTGAACTTGTGAATTTTTTGTAAAGCAATCTTAACACTTGCTGTAAGTGGTGGCACAACCGAACCAATCACAATATCTGTAATATCATATTTCTCAATTCCGAAAGGTTCGTACATGTTCGAGAATTTTGCAAAAAATTCGTATTCGGTACGATAAGGTTTTGAATTGATTGTCCATGTAATAATCTCCGTTTCACTTTTGAAAACCGCGAAACGAAGATTAGTATTTCCAATATTTACTGCTAATAACATTATTTTGTAAATACGTTATTTTTATCATTTACATCTGCCAAACGTTTTGTTGGATCGATGGTAACTTGTTTAACTTCTTTTGAAACTTTAACGTCATATGTTGGTTTTGTCCAGAACCAATCTTCTAAAATCGTTCTTTTAGCACCTTGATATTCCACTAAATTTTCTGCTGGTTTTTCTCCACGCATTTCACGTAAAGGAATGTAAAATAATTCTTTCGAACCATCTGTATATTCAACCAATAAATCTATCGGCATTGCAAAATCTGATTTATTTGCAATTGTGATTGTATTTCCGTTTACAGCTTCTACAGCGTAATCAATTTTGCGTGTTGTATTGATAAATAAGTTGAAGTACCATTTTAAATTAATTCCAGAAACTTCTTCTGCAACACGTTTGAAATCGTTAGCGGTTGGATGTTTAAATTTCCATTGGTTATAGAATTCTAAAAATGTTTTGTCTAAATTATCTTGCCCAATAATATATCCTAACTGAATTGCTAAAACTTGACCTTTATAATATGCTTCTAATGAATACGCATAGTTTGTGTTGTAGTAATCTGCTAATAAACTTGCAGGTTCTTCTTTCCCTGATAATGCTAAATTGATGTAACCTTTTGATGCATCTAAATTAGGATTTGATGGTAAAGTTGCTTGCTTTCCGAATACTTGTAAAGAAGCTAAATTTTCGATGTAAGATGTGAAACCTTCATCAAACCATTCGTCAACCGTTTCGTTGATTCCAAATAAATGTTGGTACCAAGAATGCGCTGCCTCGTGGTAAATAACTCCTACCAAAGAAGCTAAATTTCTTTCTCCTGTAATCAACGTTGCAGTTCCGTATTCCATACCACCATCACCACCTTGTACTACTGTATATGTTGGCCAAGGATATGCTCCGAATTTTTCTCCAGCATAATCAAAAAAACCAGTTGTGTAAGGCATTGCCTCTTTCCAAACTTTTGTAGTTTTTTCGCCTGGTTTGTACACGAAATATACTTTTACACCTCCTTTAGATGTAGCCTCATCTACAACAAATTTTTTGTCTGCAGCCCAAGCAAAATCGTGAATATTTGTTGCTTTAAAATTCCAAGAAGCACGTCCGTTTTTCTCTACAATTTTTGCATTTTTATCATAACCTTTTACTTCTTTCGGGTTTTGTAACACTCCAGATGAACCAATTACATAGTCTTTTCCAATATTGATTGTTACATCAAAATCACCAAAAGGCGCAATAAATTCGCGTCCAACATATTCGTCTAAATGCCATCCGAAATCATCAAATTGAGCCATTTTAGGGTACCATTGAGTCATCGAATACGCTACACCTTCTTTCGAATTACGTCCAGAGCGACGAATTTGCTCAGGAACTTGTGCTTCCCAAACCATATCAAATGTTGTTGATTCTCCAGCTTTAATTGGCGTTGCTAATGTTACTTCTAAGATTGTTCCATCAACTTTATACGAAGTAGCTTTACCATTTTGAGTTAACGAAATAATTTTTTGGTAACCCATATTGTCTTTCCCTAAAGTTGCGATACGCGATTCTAATTTAGGATTTTCTTTTGTTCCGATATTATTTACCATTCGCTTGTCTGGATCTGCAATATTTGCTAAACGATAATCCATCATCGATTTAGGTTGGAAGGCATTAAAATATAAATGAAAGTACACCTTGTTCAAGCTTTGACCTGAGTTGTTTGTGTATTTCAATTTCATTTTCCCATCGTATTGATACAAATCGTCTTTGATATCAATCGTCATTTTATAATCTACCTTTTGTTGCCAATATCCTTTGCGCTGAGCGAAAACAAATTGCACCAAACATAAGCAGATTAATAATGTAAATTTTCTCATTCTAACAGTATTATTAAACTTCAACTTCAAAAATACAAAAAAGCTTGAAACAAGTCGGTTTTGTTTCAAGCTTTTGCTTACTTTAAACAATCAAACTCTACTCTTATCAAGTCTAATAATTCTTTTAGAGATATTAATTCATTGTTTTAAACAAAAAAGCTCGTTTCAAATAACTTGAAACGAGCTTTTTAAAATAATAAATAATAAAAAACTATATAATAATCATTTCACAATTACCACATTGGTGTTTGTAAAAATGACGATAATATTCCTGGAAAAATTCCCATTACAATCAAGATAACCATTCCGATTACTAAAAGGAAATTTGTTAAGCCATCTTGTGTTTTTAATTTATTTTTCCCTTTTTTGAAATACATATAGTTGATGATTTTGAAGTAATAATACATACTCAAAACTGCCATAACTAATGCTATTACAATCAAAAATAAATTTTTCTCATTTGTTCCACCAATACTCAACGCCATGAATTTCGCAAAGAAACCTCCTGTTAACGGAATACCTGCTAATGAAATCAATGAAATTGTCATTGCTGCAGCCAAAACTGGATTTGCTTTTCCTAAACCAATGAAACTTTCAAAATTTGGATTTTTGAATTGATCAATTGTATAGAAAATAATAAAATTCGCAATTGTATAAGCAATTGTATAGAACATCAATGCTTCTTTTGAAGCTGAGTTGATATTAAATAAAACAAATAGCATGAAACCTGCTTGCGCGATTGATGAATAAGCCATCAAACGTTTGACAGATTTTTGAGAAACTGCTCCAAAATTCCCGATAAACAACGTCAAAATAATGATTGACGCTAATAATAAACGGTAATACTCGGCATATTCTACATGTATTGGGAAAGATTTTAAGACTAAAATAAATCCTAAAAATGATCCTCCTTTGATAATTGTCGACATAAATGATGTGAACACTGTTGGTGTTCCATCGTAAACATCTGGTGTCCATGCATGGAAAGGTGCGGCAGAAACTTTGAAACAAAATGCGAAGATGATTAAACACCATCCAGCGTAATAAATAGTTTCGAAATCTTTGTTATAGTTCACCAATTGGTCAACCATAAAAGTTCCTGTTGCGCCATACAAAAATGTAACCCCCAGCATCAAAATCCCTGTTGAGAAAGCTCCCATCAAGAAGTATTTTACAGATGCTTCTGTACTTTTTATACTTTCCTTATTGACACCTGCAAGAATGTACATCGGAATTGACATTAATTCGATTCCTAAGAACATAATGACCAAGTTGTGGAATTGTGCTAAAACGGCGATTCCTGTAAAAGAGAAGAAAATCAAGGCATAATATTCTGCTACATGCTTTCCTACTTTCTCAAACGAATCTTTGTTCAACAATAAGTAAAAAATTGCCAGTCCAGCCAATGCGATAAAGAAGGAAACGCCATAAAGCGATTGTCCAATCATATTATCGAATTTTCCTGCGAACATTGAGCAACCTTTCAAATCGAAAATTCCTCCTACAATCATTCCGAAAAACAGAACAACCGAAAGAATATTTAAGGCACGATTATTCTTGATGTAGAATCCACTAAACATCAAAATAATACCTGAAAGTGCTGATAAAATAATCGTATTCATATCTATTTATTCAAAAATGATTAATGTGCTAATAAATTAAAAATTGGTGTTGGATAAACGCCTAAAATGATTATCAAGATTGCGATTACAGAAATAACTGCAATTGGTCCAAAATCTCTTTTTTGAGCATCTCTGTGTTTGATGTTTTTTACTTCTCCAAACAATAATGCACTTGATAATCTCAACGTGTAAACGGCAGATAAAATAACACCTAAACATGCAACCACGCATAAAACTGGATTATGTGTAAATAATGCTGAAAGCATCATAAATTCTCCGATAAATGCACTTGTTAATGGTAAAGCAATATTTGCTAAACCAAAAATCATAAACAAGATTGACAATGAAGGATCAACTTTTGCTAAACCACCTATCGATTTAATGTCTGTCAACTCATATTTTCTTTCCATTACATCTACACATAACCATAATCCAAGAACAACTAAACCATGCGAAAACATTTGGAAATAAGCACCTGTTACACCATTTGCTAATTCTGAAAATAACGATACAAAAATTAAAGCCAAATGCGCAATCGAACTATACGCAATAATTTTCTTTACATTTTTTGTGCTCAAAGCGATTAACGAAGCGTAAACTAATCCGAAAATTGCGACGTACATAATGTATTCGAATAATTCAGAAATCGTTGGAAACATTCCTAAATACCAAGTTACCACAGCAAATAATCCCATTTTTGCCATCAAAGCAGAAAGAACAACTGTTAATGGAGTTGGCGATGTTTTGTAAATCGTTGGTTGCCATGTATGAAATGGAAAGATTGGAATTTTAATTACAAAAGCGATTAAGAATAACAATGCTAACGCGGTGTTTGTTGAATATTGTGGTCCTGTTACTTGTACGATATCCGTTAATAAAAACGAAGTTGGTTGTAAGAAAAATCCGATGTAAATAATTCCAGCTAACATAAACATCGATCCTAAAATCGTGTATAAGAAAAATGTCATATTTGCGCGAATTTTGTCTTTTCCAATTCCGAATAATCCAATTAAGAAATAGACTGGAATCAAAACAACTTCCCAGAAGAAATAGAATAAAATTAAATCTTCTGCTAAGAAAACTCCATTTAAACCAGCTAAAGTGATTAGCAATAATCCGTAGAATGTATTGCTATATTTTTGTTTTGTTGTTGCCAAATAAACAAAAAGAGCGAAGTAAGTAAGGTTCGTTAATAAAATCATTAAACCTCCTAAACCTTGAGCATTTAACGCAAAATAAGTTTTAACGCTGTTGAAATTGAACCATTGTGTTTGGTATGTTAACTCGTTTGTTCCTCCTTGACAACTGATAAACAAGTATAACGCTAACAATGCTCCGCCAACGAATGCTCCTAACCATCTTTGTGGTTTTTGTCCTTGCATTAATAGCATAAAAACTCCTACTATTAATGGTAATATGATAAATAAAGATAAAAGCATTACTAACCTATTTTGAAATTAAATATCCCATAAAAAAGATAGCTATACCTGCAACGATTCCGAAAACCATCAACAAAATATAGAATCCTACATTTCCGTTTTGTAGCTGACGTACATTTTTTGATGCGCGACCAGAAACAGTTCCAACTCCTAAAACAAAAGCTGCAATACCTGCTTTTTCTACATATTTTTTCAAGACATCGCCTAACTCAAACAATGGCTTTACAATTGCATTGTCGTATAATTCGTCGATGTACCATTTATCTTCAAAGAATTTTGCAATTCCTGTCGCTTCTCCATCTACATAATTGGTGTATTTCTTAATTGCAAAATAAATTGCTCCAAGTACACAAATTAATAAAGCGCCCATCATCATCCATTCTGTTGCATGAGAAACAGGATGTACTTCTCCGATAGAAACAACTCCACCTAAGAAAGTTTGCAACTTATGTCCATCTTGCATAAATAAAGCTGGAATTCCAATATAACCTGCAATAACAGAAAGAACTGCTAAAATGATTAATGGAATTGTCATTGCTGCTGGGCTTTCGTGCGGATGAGCATCTTTGCTTCGTAAATCGCCTAAGAAAGTCATGGCATATAAACGGAACATATAGAATGTTGTCATTACTGAAACAATAAAACCAATTCCGTAAACAACTGGGTTAGATACAAACATTCCTAATAACATTTCATCTTTCGAGAAGAAACCTGATAAACCAGGAATACCTGCGATTGCCAAACATCCGATCAAGAAAGTGATATGAGTAATTTTCATGTATTTTTTCAACCCTCCCATTTTACGCATATCCTGTTCGTGGTGCATTCCGTGAATCACAGAACCTGCTCCTAAGAATAATAAAGCCTTAAAGAAAGCGTGTGTCATCACATGGAAAACCGCTGCGATATATGCTCCAGAACCAATTGCTGCAAACATTAATCCTAACTGAGAAACTGTAGAATAAGCCAATACTTTTTTGATATCATTTTGACGCATTGCAATAGTTGCTGTAACAAATGCGGTTGCAATTCCTATGTACTGAATAATTTCTAAAGTCAATGGCGCTGCAGTAAACAATTCATTACAACGTGTGATCATAAAAATACCAGCCGTAACCATTGTTGCAGCGTGAATAAGTGCTGAAACTGGCGTTGGTCCTGCCATTGCGTCTGGTAACCAAGTAAACAGTGGTAATTGAGCCGATTTTCCTGTTGCTGCTAAGAATAACAATAACGTAATTCCTGTCAATACAAAACCTGTAAATGCTCCTAGCTGAATTGTTAATTGGCTAAATACTTTTACATATTCTAACGTTCCAAATTCTTTGAAAATCCAAAACATTGCCAATAAGAATCCAACATCTCCGATACGGTTCATGATGAAAGCTTTCTTCGCTGCTTTGATGTATTCTGGATTTGTAAACCAAAAACCAATTAATAAGAATGAACATAATCCTACTCCTTCCCAACCAATAAACATCATTACAAAGTTGTTTCCCATTACAAGAATCAACATGAAGAAGATGAATAAATTTAGGTAAGAAAAGAATTTTGCAAATCCTTTGTCTTCGCTCATATAAGCTGAACTATACACATGAATTAAAAATCCAACTCCTGTAATAATTAACAAAAACAAACTCGTTAATGCATCTATTTGAAATGCAAACGGAACTTGTAAAGTTGGAATATTGATAATATCAAATGCCTTAAAAATTAATGGTTGCGCATCTGTTCCTGAAGGAACGGCGATGAACACCATGATTGATAAAATGAAACTTGCCAAAACTGCGCCACTTCCAATGAAAGTCACTAAGCTGTTAGAAAGTACATTTCGTCCTAAACCGTTAATCAAAAATCCGATGAATGGAATCAAAGGAATTAACCATATATACTGCTCCATTCTTAACCTTTTAAACGATTTAACACATTAATATCTACCGAGTATACTTTGCGGAACAATAAGATCATCACCGATAATCCTACAGCAACCTCAGCTGCAGCTACAACCATAATAAAGAATACTAAAAGTTGTGCATCTGTTCCTTTTTCTAATGCTGGATTTGCGTGATAGTGCATTTTTGAGAACGCGACTAACAACAAATTCACAGAATTTAACATCAATTCTATACACATAAAAATGACAATCGCGTTGCGACGTAGCATTACACCTGTCATTCCTATTCCAAATAGGATTAATGATAAAGTAATATAATAACTGATTGGTAACATCTTTTACTTTTTATATTTAATCCAATAATTCTTCGTCTTTCTTTGATAACATCACTGCTCCAATCATTGCTGAAATAAACAAAATACTGCTCAACTCAAACGGTAAAACATATTCTGAATACAACAATGAACCTAAGTTATGAATCAATCCTAAATCTCCTGTTCCTAATTCGACAGCTGTTTTTCCTGCTTCTTGATTTTGAGCAAAAATTCCAATTGTCAAAGCAACAAATAACAAGGAGATTAAACTCGCAGCTACTATTTTTGCTGGTCGACCAAAAGATTTTTTCTCACTATTCAAGTTCATTAACATGACCACGAATAAGAACAATACCATAATTGCTCCGGCATAGACAATTACATTTACAACTGCTAAAAACTGAGCGTTTAACAATACATAATGTCCACTGATGCAGAAGAATGTTACGATTAGATATAAAATGGAATGAACAGGATTTTTACTGAACACCATTAGTAGCGCACTTAACACCGTTAAGCTTGACAATACGTAGAATAAAATAATAGGTAATTCCATTAGTTTGTAGCTTTTTTCGGGATTAATAAATCTTCTTTAGAATAGATGAAGTTTTGACGTTTGAAACTTGCTGGTGGGACAGTTTGCGATAAATAAACGGCATCTTTTGGACAAGCTTCTTCACAAAATCCACAGAAAATACAACGTAACATGTTGATTTCATATTTCGCTGCGTATTTTTCTTCGCGGTAAAGATGCTCTTCCCCAGGAAGTCTTTCTGCTGCTTCCATTGTAATCGCTTCTGCTGGACAAGCTAAGGCACAAAGCCCACAAGCCGTACAATTTTCACGATCTTCTTCGTCTCTATTCAAAACGTGTAATCCTCTAAATACAGGACTAAACGGTCTTTGTTTTTCTGGATAACTAATTGTTGCTTTCTTCGAAAAGAAGTGCTTCAATGTAATCATCAACCCTTTTGCGATAGAAATCAAATAGATACTTTCCCAAAAAGTAAGGGGTTTACGTTCTACTTGTTTTACTCTATTTGTAATTGGTTTCATACTTTTAATGATTTTGATGATTCTACTTGTTTAATAATAAAATCACTAAGCCTGTAATTAACATATTGATTAATGCTAAAGGCAATAATTTTTTCCAACCTAAATCCATTAATTGGTCATATCTGAAACGAGGAATTGTCCAACGCACCCACATATAGAAGAAGATGAAGAAACAAGCTTTACCGAATAATGAAAGAAAATTAAGAATTGCCGTTCCATTCACTCCGATAGAGTTTACTAATGTTGCATCGTCTACAAATGGGATATCGTATCCACCAAAATAGATGGTAGAAATTACCACAGAACTGATAAACATGTTGATGTATTCTGCAAATAAGAAGAATCCCATCTTCATCGAAGAATATTCTGAGTGATAACCTCCAATTAATTCATTTTCTGCTTCTGGTAAATCGAACGGAGTACGGTTAGTTTCTGCAAACGAACACACCAAGAAAATGATAAATCCTAATGGTTGTAATAAGATAAACCATGCATGTTCTTGTTGATAATGTACAATATCACTCAATTTTAGAGAACCTGTCATCATCAAAATTGTGATTAACACAATTCCCATTGGTAATTCGTACGAAATAATCTGCGAAGCTGCACGCAAACCTCCCATTAAAGAGTATTTGTTGTTCGATGCCCAAGCACCAATCATAATTCCATAAACACCTAAACTTAACACACCTAAAATGTATAAAAACCCGATGTTAACATCTGCAATTTGAGGAACAACTACACGATCTCCAATCTCGAAAGCTGTCGACCATGGAATAACTGCACCTGTCATACAAGCTACAATCATTGCCAAAGATGGACCTAAGATGAATAAAAATTTATTCGAATCTTTTGGTGTAATTTCCTCTTTTGAGAATAATTTTAAACCATCGGCAAGTGGTTGTAATAAACCAAAAATACCTGCACGGTTTGGTCCGATACGATCTTGTAAGAATGCTGCAACTTTACGCTCAGCCCAAGTAGAGTACATGGCAACAACTAATGCAAAACCAATCATTACGCCTACTAAAGCTAACTTTTCTAATGCATCAGCAATAAATTCTTCTGTCATTTTTGTTAATTTTATTTACGAATGATTAATCTTTAAAATCTTTACTTGTTGCTGGTCCATCAATTTTAGATAAATCACGATTTGGTTCATTTACTTCTGAAACCGAGTGAATATCTAATAAAATCTTTGGATCGCGTTTGATTACTTTCGGAAGTGTTTCTTTTGGCTCCACTTTATTCTCAAAGTAATGACCTTGACGAACAACAGAATCTTTAGAAATTTCTGATGGTTTTTCTAACGTCCAATCGTTGATATCTTTTTTATCGAAACGACATGTGTTACAAATCCAATCTTTTACTTCGTTAAATTCATCTTTGCGAGCTGTTACACGGAAAACTTCGTTTCCACGGAACCACACTTGTGCTTTACCAGAACAAGTCGGACAATCGCGATGTGCATCAACTGGTTTCAAGAACCAAACACGATTTTTGAAACGGAACGTTTTATCTGTTAGAGCTCCAACTGGACAAACATCAATAATATTTCCGATGAATTCGTTATCTAAACTTTTGTTGATATGAGTTGAAATTTCTGCGTGATCTCCACGATTCATTACACCATGCTCACGACAACCTGTGATTTGATCCGCAGTTTTTACACAACGATAACATAAAATGCATCGGTTCATGTTCAACTGAATATTTGGACCTAAATCTTCTTTTGGGAATGTACGACGATCAAATTCGTAACGTGTTGCTTCTGCTCCGTGCTCGTAACTTAAATCTTGTAATTTACATTCTCCTGCTTGATCACATACTGGACAATCTAAAGGGTGATTGATTAATAATAATTCAACAATTCCTTTACGTGCCTCAACAGTACGTTCAGACGTTTTATTGCCTACAACCATTCCGTCCATTACCGTTGTACGACAAGATGGAACCAATTTTGGCATTGGACGAGGATCTGCTTCACTCCCTTTTGATACTTCTACCAAACATGTTCTACAGTTTCCTCCTGTGTTTTCTAATTTACCGTAGTAACACATCGCTGGAGGTGCTACTTCTTTACCTATCATACGAGCGGCTTGAAGGATCGTTGTTCCCGCAGGTACTTCAATCGTTTCGTTATCGATGGTAACTTTAAATAATGGTGTTTCTTCTGCCATCTTCGTATTAATTTGCGGTTTCTTTTATTTCGATTGGATCAGCATAATGTGCTAAACCAAAATTACGCGTCAAACATTCTTCTGGATTGTTAATATGCCACTCGAATTCATCACGGAAGTGACGAATTGCCGCTGCAACAGGCCAAGCCGCTGCATCTCCTAATGGACAAATTGTATTTCCTTCGATTTTACGTTGCACATCCCATAACAATTCGATGTCTGACATTTTACCTTTTCCTTCATCGATTCGTTTCAAGATTTTTTCCATCCAACCTGTTCCTTCACGACAAGGCGAACATTGTCCACATGATTCGTGGCGATAGAAACGAGCTAATGTATATGTATGATACACCACGTCTTGATCTTCGTCTAACACGATAAATCCTCCAGATCCCATCATTGTTCCTGTTTGGAAACCTCCTTCTGCTAAACTTTCGTAATTCATATAACGAGGTTTACCTTCGGCAGTTCTTAACAATAAGTTTGCAGGAACAATTGGCACAGAACTTCCTCCAGGAATACATGCTTTAAGGCGTTTTCCGTTTGGAATTCCGCCACAATATTCGTCTGAATAGATAAATTCTTCAACCGTAATCGTCATATCAATTTCATAAACGCCAGGTTTATTAATGTTACCACAAGCTGAAATTAATTTTGTCCCGGTAGAACGACCAACTCCAATTTTAGAATAGGCTTCTCCTCCAATTTCAATAATTGGAACTACAGCAGCAATTGTTTCTACATTGTTTACAACCGTTGGTCTTCCCCATAATCCTTTTACAGCTGGGAAAGGTGGTTTAAGACGTGGATTTCCACGTTTACCTTCTAACGATTCTAATAATGCCGTTTCCTCACCACAGATGTAAGCTCCACCACCACGCTGAACATAAATTTCTAAATCGAAACCAGTTCCTTGGATGTTTTTACCTAACCAACCTGCAGCTTTTGCTTCGTCGATTGCTTCTTCTAAAATTTCTGCAACCCACGCGTATTCTCCACGGATATAAATAAATGAAGTGTTAGAACCTAAACAGAATGATGAAATCAAAACGCCTTCAATTAACAAATGAGGAATATATTCCATCAAGAAACGGTCTTTGAACGTTCCTGGTTCTGATTCGTCTGCATTTACCACCAAGTGTCTTGGAACACCTTCTGGTTTTGCCAAAAAGCTCCATTTCATTCCAGTTGGAAAACCTGCTCCACCACGCCCTCTTAAACCAGAAGTTTTTACTTCTTCTAAGATTTCGTCGGTTGTCATTTTAAATGCTTTTTCAGCATTTGCATACCCACCATTTTCGCGGTAAACTTGGTAATGACGAATTCCTGGAACATCAATATTTTTTAACAGTAATTTTTGTCCCATTATGCTAATTTTTTCAATTCCTCTAATAATTCGTCCACTTTCTCGATCGTCAAATGCTCACGATAAGTTTTTCCTAACTGCATCATTGGTGCATAACCACACGCTCCTAAACATTCGACTGGTTTTAAGGTAAATAAACCATCAGTCGAAGTTCCTCCAGCTTCAATATTTAACTTTGATTTGATGTGCTCGATAATTTTGTCTGAACCATTTAACATACAAGGTCCTGTTTGACAAACTTCTAACACATATTTCCCAACGGGATTTAGGTTGAACATCGAATAAAAAGAAGCTACTTCGTAAACTTCTACTGGTAAAATTTCTAATACTTCTGCCACATAATCTAAATGAGGTGTGTCTAACCAACCACCAAACTCAGCTTGTGCTACATGAAGTAAAGGGATCAAAGCACTTTGTTTTTTATCCGCTGGATAACGTGCGATGATTTTATCTACTTTTTGTTGTGTCTCTTCTGAAAATTGAATTGCCATTTTTAATAATTTTTATTAAGCATCTAATTCTCCAGCAATCAAATTCAGACTACTCATTGTAACAATGGCATCTGAAATCATTGATCCTTGGATCAATTCTGGATAAGCTTGATAATAAATGAAACAAGGTCTACGGAAATGTAAACGGTATGGCGAACGTCCACCATCAGAGATAAAATAATATCCTAACTCACCATTTGCGGCTTCTATAGAATTATAAATTTCTCCTTTTGGCATATCTACCTCTCCCATAATAATTTTGAAATGATAGATCAACGCTTCCATTTTTGTGTACACATCCTTCTTAAGTGGTAAATAGAAGTCTGGAGCATCTGCATGATACTGTGTTGCTTCTTCTCCTTCTAACGCATCAATTTTTGCAATTGCTTGCTTGATAATGCTTAAACTTTGCCACATTTCTTGACCACGCACTAAGAATCTATCGTAACAATCTCCTGTTGTACCAACTGGAATATCGAATTCGAATTCTTCGTAACGAGAATATGGTTTCGCAACACGAAGATCATAGTCTACACCTGCCGCACGTAAGTTTGGTCCTGTGAAACCATAATTTAATGCACGCTCAGCAGAAATTCCTCCAACTCCTTGTGTACGATCCATAAAAATGCGGTTACGTACGAATAGGTTCTCAAATTCTGTTAAGACATCTGGAAATTCTTTTACGAAACGATGGATTTTTTCCCAAGCAGTTTCAGAAAAATCACGTTCAAAACCTCCAATACGACCAATATTTGTTGTTAAACGAGAACCACAAATTTCTTCGTAAATCTCATAAATTAACTCACGGTATTTCATCATATAAAGGAATCCTGTAAATGCTCCTGTATCAACTCCCATAATCGAATTACATACGATATGATCTGCAATACGAGCCAATTCCATGATGATGACACGTAAATAAGAAACGCGTTTTGGAACTTCAATTCCAACAAATTTCTCAACTGTCATGTGCCAACCCAAGTTATTCAACGGTGCCGAACAATAGTTCAAACGGTCTGTTAAAGGTGTAATTTGGTACAATGGTCTACGTTCAGCAATCTTCTCAAAAGCACGGTGAATATACCCAACTGTAGAAACCGCCGATTTGATGATTTCACCATCAATCTCTAAAATATTTTGAAATACCCCATGTGTTGCAGGATGCGTAGGTCCTAAGTTTAAGGTTATTGTGCTTTTTTCTAAAGAACCGTCTGGAAGATCAAGATGTTTATTTGTTTTAGTTTTCTCTTTTCCCATGGTTAATTTGCTTTTACATTAAAACCTCCATAATTGAAATCTCCTCCACGACCAAACATCTCATCGTCTTTATCTTTACGCGTCTGATCCTCTAATGGGAATTCTTTGCGTAAAGGGAAATAATCCATTTCTGGAACGTTCATTACACGAATTAAATTTGGATGCCCAACGAAATCAATTCCGAAAAAGTCATACGCTTCACGTTCTAACCAGTTTGCTGTTTCGAATAATTTAGTTGCTGTAAAAATCGAAGGTTTTTCGATTGGTAAAGCAAATTTTAAACGAACCTCAACATTCTCGTACATATTATAGACTAAATAAGTTACAACTAATTCCTCTCCAACATTATTTGGGTAATGAATCGCCGTTAAATCTTTCAAGAATTTAAATGCTAATTGCTCTTCGTCGTATAAATATTGAAGAATTTTCAGATTGAAATCTTTGTTTGCATGAATTGTCAAAACACCAAAGTGTTCTTCGTATCCAACGATGTTTTCTTGAAACTTTTGAACCAAACGGTCTTTTATAAATGAATTATCCATTATTTCGACTTATTTAATTCCATAACTTGTTAAAAGTTGCTGATATTCATCGCTACTTCTACGACGAACGCTTTCTGACTCTACCAATTCTTGAATACGCATTACGCCATCAATAATTGCTTCTGGACGAGGAGGACAACCCGGCACATAAACATCTACAGGAATTACTTCATCAATCCCTTGTAAAACCGAATATGTATCGAAAATACCACCTGAGCTTGCACAAGCTCCAACTGCAATAACCCAACGAGGTTCTGCCATTTGAATGTAAACTTGCTTCAGAACTGGAGCCATTTTCTTAGAAATTGTACCCATTACCATCAACAAATCGCACTGACGTGGCGTAAAAGCCAAACGTTCAGATCCAAAACGTGCCAAATCGTATGTCGAACCCATTGTCGCCATAAACTCGATTCCGCAACAACTTGTCGCAAATGGTAAAGGCCAAATTGAGTTTTTACGGGCTAATCCAACTACTTTTGATAATTGCATCGCCATAAAACCCTCACCTTCAAAACCACCTGGAGACTCAACGATCTTCACGTTGGTATTGTGTGTTACTGGTCTTTTATTATGAATCATTATACTATTATTTTAGATTTTAAAATGCTCTATTTTTCCCAGTTTAGAGCTCCTTTTTTGCGTACATATAAGTACATCACGAAGAATAATCCAACGAATGTTGCAACTGCTGCAAATCCTTCCCAACCTAATTCTTTAAAATTCGCTGCATAAGGGTAAAAGAAAATTACCTCTACATCGAACAACACGAATAAAATTGCAACTAAGAAATACTTAATGGCAAATGGCTGTCTTGCATTTCCTACTTTTTCTATCCCCGACTCGAAATTCTCTAACTTTTCATCTGTCTTTCTCGAAGGTCCAAGCAAATGTGTTGCAATGATAGTTCCTGCTACGAATGCAAAAGCAACGACAAAAAGAATGAGGATAGGAATATAACTTGATGCTGTGTCCATAACTACTTTACTGTTTTTCCAACTAATATTTTATCGATAAAAATAATAATAAATTACCATATTATTTATGATTATTAGTTTACAATGAGTTGCTATTCTTAATATGATAAATATAATATAATTTATCTATATCGGCACTTAAGTTTATTCCACTAAAAAAGGAGAACTAACAACTTGGTTAATTCTCCTTGCATATTTTACTAGATTACTAATTAAAACTAAAAAATGTTAATGAATTAATAAATTTTGTAGACTTTGTAAGGCTTCATGCACGTTTTGTATGTGTTCAAATCGCAGTAATAATGTTGGATATTCTTCTCCTTTTTTAGGTGATTTTTCCTTAAAACTGATATTTTTAGGGTTATTTTGAACGTTATTTAAAATTATTCTAAATTCATCTGATTGATAAAACTCGCTTTGTGGTTTATTAATAAAATAAGCCAAAAGCACGCCTTTTTTCATGACCAATCGTTCGAAACCTAATTTTTTACTAATCCATTTCAATTGAATAGATTCTAATAAATTTTCAGCTTCAACAGGTAATTGACCAAAGCGATCAATCAAATTGTTTTTAAACGTTTCTAACTCATTTTCAGTCTCAATATCAGCTAATTCCTTGTACAACAACAAACGTTCTTCAGAACTTTCTATATATTCATCTGGGAACATAATTTGCAAATCCGAATCAATCTGCACATCCGAAACATAGGATTTTACTTCTCCCGTTTTTTGATCTTCGAACAAATCTTTGAAATCCGTTTCTTTTAATTCTTCAATGGCTTCATTTAAGATTTTTTGATACGTTTCGAAACCAATATCCATCATAAATCCAGTTTGTTCTGCACCTAATAGATTTCCTGCACCACGTATCTCTAAATCTTTCATCGCGATATTAAATCCAGAACCTAAATCTGAAAACTGTTCAATTGCTTGCAAACGTTTACGAGCCTCATCGGTTAAAACAAACAACGGAGGTGCAACCAAATAGCAAAATGCTTTGCGGTTACTACGCCCTACACGACCACGCATTTGATGCAAATCGGCTAAACCGAAGTTTTGCGCATCATTGATTAAAATTGTATTGGCATTCGGAACATCCAATCCCGATTCGATAATCGTTGTGGAAACAAAAACATCGTAACGTCCATCAATAAAATCGAGTAAAACAGCTTCTAATTCTTTCCCTTCCATTTGCCCATGTCCAGTAGCAACACGCGCATCAGGAACTAAACGTTGTACCATTCCAGCAATATCTTTTAACGATTGCACACGATTGTGAATGATATAAACCTGTCCACCTCGTTGCATTTCGTACATAATTGCATCACGAAAAACCTCTTCGTTAAATCCTACCAATTGCGTATCGACTGGTTGACGGTTTGGTGGTGGCGTTTTAATCACTGATAAATCACGCGCAGCCATCAACGAAAACTGAAGCGTACGAGGGATTGGTGTAGCCGTTAACGTCAATGTATCAATATTTTCGCGAAGTGTTTTTAATTTATCTTTTACTCCAACACCAAATTTATGTTCTTCATCAACAACCAATAAACCTAAATCTTTGTATTCGATTTTTGGATTAACCAATTGATGCGTACCAATCACAATATCCACTTGACCAGACTTTAAGCCATCTAAAACGGTCTTTTTCTTCGCTCCTGTAACAAATCGATTAAGATAAGCGACCTTAACAGGTAAATCTCTCAAACGTTCTGAAAACGTCTTAAAATGCTGAAAAGCTAAAATTGTTGTTGGTACTAAAACTGCAACTTGCTTTCCATCTACAGCAGCTTTCATTGCTGCTCGAATCGCTACTTCCGTTTTCCCGAAACCAACATCACCACAAACCAAACGATCCATCGGACGCTCCGATTCCATATCAGCTTTTACATCTTGCGTTGCTTTATATTGATCGGGTGTATCTTCATAAATAAAAGAAGCTTCCAATTCATTTTGCAAATACGTGTCGGGTGAATACGAAAATCCTTTTCTTGCACGCCGTTTAGCGTATAATTTGATTAAATCAAAAGCAATTTCTTTGACCTTTGCTTTTGTTTTATTCTTCAAATTTTTCCAAGCAGGCGAACCTAATTTTGAGATTTTTGGTTCTTGTCCATCTTTCCCTCGAAACTTGGCAATTTTATGCAACGAATGAATGTTGACATACAAAATATCATTGTTTTGATAGATCAATTTGATCGATTCTTGCATAACACCATTGTTATTTAAACGTACTAATCCCGCAAATTTTCCAATTCCATAATCGATATGCGTCACGAAATCACCCACTTGCAACGAATTAATTTCTTTAAGCGTGATGGCTTCTTTTTTCGAAAATGAATTACGAAGATTGAATTTATGATAACGTCCAAAAATTTGGTGATCCGTATAACACGTTAATTTGATTTCTTCATCGATGAAACCTTGATAAATAGATCCTAAAACTGGAATATACGACACTTCTTTTCCGATATCATCAAAAATTTCTTCGAAACGTTTGATTTGATTCTCGTTCGAACAAATCAGTGCATTTTTAAAACCTTCCGCTTTATGTTCATTCAAATCATCTATCAATAATTCGAATTGTTTATTAAAACTTGGTTGTGGCTTAAAAGGTGATTCAATTTCTTCAATTGTTTCGAAATAAGATTTCATCGAACATTCGATCACTCCAAATGTTGAAATTTGTTGAAGAAAACCATTTTCATTCAAAAATAATTGATTCGGTTCAGCTTGTTTAATCTCACCTTTTAGTTCTGAGAAAGCAGCTTCGGCTTGTTCAAAATTCCGATTGATTTGTTTTGCTAAAACTGAAATGTTTTTAGCGATAATCAAACTATCTTTTGGTATATATTCTAAAAAACTTTCGCGTTTTTCATTGATTGATTTACTTTCAAGATTCGGAATAATCGTAATTTCTTTTGTTGTCGCAATTGACAATTGATTTTCAATATCAAATGTTCTGATTGTTTCAACTTCATCTCCAAACAACGAAATACGATATGGATGTTCGTTGGAAAACGAAAAAACATCTATAATCCCTCCACGAATCGAAAATTCACCTGGTTCGGAGACAAAATCTACTCGGTGAAAATTATAAGACGCTAATATTTCTGTCAAAAAATCAATCCCTAAATCATTTCCAACTTTTACTTTTAAGGTATTTGTTGTCAATGCTTTTTTCGTCACCACTTTTTCGGACAAGGCTTCTGCGTAGGTCACAATAATTTTTGGTCGCTTTGAATGCGAAAGCACATTTAATACTTCTGTGCGTATGACCACATTCGCGTTGTTCACTTCCTCTACCTCGTAAGGACGTTTATAAGAAGAAGGAAAAAATAGAATTTGTTCTTTATCAAACAAAGTTTCTAAATCATTCAACACATAAGCTGCTTCTTCTTTGTCATCAAAAATTAGAATGGTTGGACGAGCAACACGATCATATAAATGCCCCGTTAGGATGCTTAATCCAGAACCTAAGAATCCTTTGATGTTAACTTTATGATGTGGATTATTTTTAAAATTGACAATAAGCTTCTGTACGAAATCTGAAGAATCGTATAAGCTAAAAACGTTGTGAATAGTTTTCTGTTCCAAATTCTTGCAAAGATAATCAATTGATAAAAACAAAAAAGAGGATAGAAAACTATCCTCTTAAAAATATAATTTTTAAACTATCTATTTCTTGACAGCAACAGAATCTTTTTTTACTGTTATAGAATCAGCATTGGGAGCAATTGGTTTCACATCACTTGCATAGCCAACAACAATTCCGTCCAATTTATCTACTCTTTTTACTTTAAACGTTTCTGTTCCTTCTGCTCCTTTAAAAGATACTTTATAAACTGCTTCGTAAACCGTTTTATCACCGTCTTGTAGCGGAGTCATTTTCTCAAAATTATAGATGTCTACAGGTCCATATTGTTTCACAACTGCATTCAAATCATCAACATTCACACCTTCAACTTTAGCAAACAACGAATCTGGTTTATCGGCTCTGTATTTATAAACGTCTAAAATTGCCTCTTTCACTTTATAATCTGGTAAATCTGATTTTTTATTACATGCTGTTAAAGCCAAAATCCCGCCAACCATAAATAATGCACTTGCTTTCATAATTCAATATTTTTTTGTGTTAAATGATTGTATCTAATGTAATAACAAATAAATTTAAAAACAAGTATTTTTATTAAAATCAATAAGATAAAGGAATAAAAAAAACGACTCTACAAGAAAATCGATTATTTATTGAATTATTTCTATTTAACGTTACACTTCAAAATTCACATAAAATCCTTCGTGCCCACGTACATTAAAAACTGTATTGTCTTCAAAAATTAAGTATTGACCTTTAATTCCTTTCAAAACCCCTTCTATTTCATGCGTTTTTTTCAAATTTAATGATTTCACTTTTTCAGGATAGGATAAAACAGGATAATCTAATTTCATCACTTCTGGTTCTTCGACTAAAAATTGTCTAAACTCTGGGTTAACCTCCTCTTTAATGGTTTGATAGTGTTGATACAAATCAATTTCAGGTACCTCATTTTTCAGCATACGTTGCCAATTTGTTTTGTCAGCAATTACATTTTTTAGGGAAACTTCTATCATTCCAGCTTCATAACGATTATCTGTTCGCGCTATAATAATTGCTTCTGATGCACCTTGGTCTATCCAACGTGTTGGAACTTGCGTTAAACGTGTCACGCCAACTTTAACACCAGATGAATTCGCTAAATAAACAATATGCGGTTGCAATTCGAACTTTGTTTCAAATTCTAAATCACGTTGTCCAATTCCTAAATGTGCGGTAGAAAGTTCTGGATTGATGATACTTGGGTTAGCTTCTGGGACTGTAAAAAAGCAATTTTTACAATATCCCATCTGATAAATTTCTTTATCCTCGTGGCAACTCAAACATTCGTAATGATCAAAGCTAATCTTGATTTTTTTTCCTAACAATTGATTCATCACGATAAAATCATTCTTGAAATTCCAATAGTAATTTATAGGAGTTCCATTTTCAGTTGTCATTTTACGAATTTGTCCTTCAAACTGCATATTGCTAAAAAAGTTTAATTAATTTTGTGTAAATCTACAAAACTTTTAACGGATGGGAATAGTCAATAAGATTATGGAAATTATGATGCGTAGCAGAATGAATGTTATCGAAGAAAGCATCAAAAATCCAATTGGTACGCAAGAACGTGTGTTGTTTGAAAACATCAAAAAAGCCAAATCGACTATTTACGGAAAGGAATTTCATTTTGATGAAATTAAATCTATTCAGAAATTTCAAGAACAAGTTCCTGCTGTACATTATGAAGATTTTCAGCCTTATATTGAATTGGCAAGAAAAGGTGAAAAAGATGTAGCTTGGCATGGAAAAATAAAATGGTTTGCTAAATCTTCGGGAACGACAAATGCCAAAAGTAAGTTTATCCCGATTAGTAATGAATCGTTAGAAGATTGTCATTATGCAGCTGGAAAAACAATGTTTGCGTTATATTTAAATGCATATCCCGAAACGGATATTTTTATGCATAAAAATCTTCGAATTGGAGGAAGTAGTGAACTTTATCAACAATACGACACACGTTTTGGTGATTTATCAGCTATTTTGATTGATAATTTACCTTTTTATGCCGAAATGAAAAACATCCCGAATCGTGAGATTTCGTTGATGTCAGATTGGAATGTAAAAATGGATGCCATTATTAATGCAACAAGAAATGAAGATGTCGGCTCTTTAACAGGAGTTCCATCGTGGATGTTAGTAGTATTAAACAAATTATTAGCTGAAACGGGAAAGAACTATTTAGACGAATTATGGCCAAACTTGGAGGTATTTTTCCATGGAGGAATCAACTTTACACCTTATGCTGAAAATTACAATTTAATCACTCAAAAAGATTTAAATTATTTCGAGTTATACAATGCTTCGGAAGGATTCTTTGGAATTCAAGATCAATTGCATAAAAAAGATTTATTGTTATTATTGGACAATGGTATTTTTTATGAATTTATCCCGATGGAAGAATTTGGTTCAGAAAATCAACATTATTTAACTATCGAAGAAGTTGAAGTGGGAAAAAATTATGCAATAGTCATTACCACTAATGGCGGATTATGGCGCTATATCATTGGTGATACGGTTCGCTTTACTTCAACAAATCCACACCGAATCGTTGTTTCTGGACGCACAAAACATTATATCAATGCATTTGGAGAAGAATTAATGATCGAAAATGCAGAAGAAGCGTTGAAAAGAGCTTGCCAGCAAACGAATTCTATTATTTCTGAATACAGTGCTGGTCCAGTTTTTATGGAAGGTAAAGAAAAAGGTGCACACGAATGGATGATTGAATTTGATAAAGAACCTGAAAATTTTGAGCTATTTATTGATTGTTTAGACAAAGGATTGCAAGAAGTTAATTCCGATTACGAAGCAAAACGTTACAATAATATGACGCTTAATCGTCCTATTGTTCATTGTGCGAGAAAAGGATTATTTATAGAATGGATGTCTTCTCGTGGAAAATTAGGTGGTCAAAATAAAGTACCGAGATTATCCAATACAAGAGAATTTATAGAACCATTAATCGCTTTAAATAGAAAATAAAAACAAAAGAGAATCAACTTAGATTCTCTTTTGTTTTCCGTAAATTTTATAGGATAATTAACTCAAAACCAGTAAATTTATTTCTAAAAAATACGTTTCCCTTGAATAATTACATGAAAAACGATACGGAATATGGTAAATTTTGGACAATCTTATACAAGGAATTCAAATTATCGAAAACTTTATGTGTAGAGATTTTCGATTATACCAAATTAATGCAAAACACAATTCAGCTTAATTTTGAGAATATCTTAATATCTTCGCAACAATGGAAAAGATTATTTTAGGGATTGATCCTGGTACAATGGTAATGGGTTTTGGTTTGATTGAAGTCAAAAACAACAAGATGAAATTAATTACATTAGATGAATTATTGTTGCATAAACTTCCGAATCAACAAACGAAATTAAAAATGATTTTCGAAAAAACCTTGGCCATTATCGATCAATATCATCCAGATGAACTGGCCATTGAAGCGCAATTTTTTGGTGTAAATGTTCAATCTATGCTAAAACTTGGGCGTGCACAAGGTGTTTGTATTGCGGCGTGTTTGCATCGCGATATGCCAGTTGTTGAGTATGCTCCAAAAAAAGTTAAAATGGCAATTACTGGGAATGGAAATGCCTCTAAAGAGCAGGTGGCAGGAATGTTGCAACATTTGCTTGGTCTAAAAGAAATTCCAAAACGTTTGGATGCCACAGATGGACTTGCTGTTGCAGTTTGTCATTATCTAAATTCAGGAAAAACATCAGGAACATCAAGTTCATATTCAGGTTGGAATGCTTTTGTGAAAAATAATCCGAATCGAACAAAATAGATATATTTGTACTATAATTAGCAACCTAATTTATAAAAACATAAAAAAAATCAAATGAAAAAATATTTAATCGCTGCATCCATTTCTGCCACTGTTTTCTCTTCCTTATTGTTTTCATGTAAAGATTCGTCAGGAAAAAACAACACGGCTATCACTGAGATTGTATCGAAAATAGAACAAAACAAATATAAAATTGGAGATAAAATCGATATTCCTTTGACAAGTTTAGAAGGAATAACGAAAGTTGTGGTTTCTGTCGATGGACAAGAAGTGCCAGCTGATTTTACAATTGATGGAAAAACGATAGGATTAGGAAATCATACTGTTAATTTGAGATTCTTCAACGGTGAAGAAGAAACAAATTCACGCGATTTTACATTTGTGGTTTATGCAAATGAACCTGCTGCAAAATGGTCGTATGAAATAGTTGGTAGCTATCCACACAACAACGATTATTTTACACAAGGGTTTTATTTCAAGAATGGAAATATTTTCGAAGGAACAGGACTTCGTGATGGAAAAACACGCCTGATTGAATATAAGCTAGGTGCAACGGAACCGACAAAATTGTACCAAATAAAAGATGATGTTTTTGGAGAAGGTATTACAGAATTAGATGGTTTTATTTATCAATTAACATGGCAAGATCGTGCAATTTACAAATATGATTTGGACTTTAATCAAGTCAAGAAATTAGATATGCCTGCACAAATAATTGAAGGTTGGGGAATTACAACTATCGGAAAAGAATTGGCTGTAACTGAGGGCTCTCAACGTATTCATTTCTTTGACGATAACTTTAATTACCTTAGAACCATACAAGCTTTTGATAGCCAACAACCATATAGTTATTTGAATGAAATTGAATACCACGATGGTTTCATTTACGCCAACGTGTACTTAAAATCTGGACACGCAGATAATAGTAATATCGTGGTAATTGATCCGCAAACAGGTGCTGTAAAAGCTGAATTTAATTTTGCAGAACTGAAAGGTAAACAAGGTAATCCGCAAGCACAAGAATTGAACGGTATTGCGTTCAAAGACAACGGAAACATGCTCGTAACTGGTAAACTTTGGGATAAAATTTTTGAAGTAAAAGTGAAGAAATAAAATAATTTCCAAAAGAAAAGGCAAGCTTTATATAGCTTGCCTTTTTGGTTTGATTATTTTGGTGTAAATAAAAAGCTCGACCTGCAAAATCGAGCTTTTCTTATCAAAAATCATCTAAAAAATTATAAGTAAAAATTTTTAGTTATGAGAGATCTATAACCAAAATTGATCTTTCCAATCTGCATTAGTTAAAAGTGAATTAAACTGTTCATTGATTACTTTTAACTTTTTTTGTGTTGCATTTTTCTCGAATTCTGGAAACATTTGCTTTTCCTCGAATCGAATATGCAAATCCAATTCTTCTTCGATATAAATCAAACTTTTCATCGGATTTTTAGTGTCTATTTTAAACAAACGTCTCAAACGTCTGTGTTCCTTAAGTGCTCTTTTTACCAAATAATGATCCTCATCCAGCATGGTAAAAAGAAATTGTTCTTCGATTTCAAATTTACGAAACAACACTTCTTTTCCGTACCAGCTAACATAATCTACAATACGCTGCATCTCGATTCCCTTGTCAATTCCCGCTCTAATGTTCCAACAAAAAAACAGGGTTTTATGATGTCTTGCACAAGCCTCATTCAAATTTAAACCTAAAGAATAAGTTAAATGCGATGGGTTAGTTTGAGGAATTTCTATGGCTAGTTTCATTTCTTAATATTTTAATTCGGATACTCGGATAGTTTTATCTTATTTATTGGTAATTTTTTTTTTAATGTTTAAGGAAAGCTAATCCTTTCTCAAGGTCATCAATTAAATTGAACATCGAAGTTCTTTCTAACATCGCTCTCAAATCATTTCGAATAGCAAAAACTCTACTATGCAAAGCGCAAGGCTTTTCTGAATCACATTCTACCAAACCAAGAATACAACTATGATACAATCCGTCTCCATCAATCGCTTTGATGATATGAACCAATTTGATATCTTCTAAATGTGTTGCATCCATTTGGAAACCTCCCATTTTTCCTTTCACCGAAGAAATTACATTAGCTTTTACTAATTGTTGTAAAATCTTTGCTGTATACGCTTCAGGTGAATTAATAGAATTCGAAATTTGTTTCAAATTAACTCTTTGTCCTTTTACAGATTCTTGTGCGATAAAAACGCAAGCTTTTATGCCGTATTCACACGCTTTTGAAAACATTAAATTCCTTTATTCATTATAAATTACCTTGCAAATATACAACAAAATTTAAATCGGACAAATTTATCTTATTAAATTTTACATCCTTTTATTTTCACCTTTTAAATCCTTTATTTAGTATCTTTGTCTAACTGCTTCGTAAACACATATTGCTGCAGCATTGCTCACATTCAACGAATCCACATAACCTAACATCGGAATTTTAATAAGTATAGCTGAATGATCTGCCCAAAAATCTGAAAGTCCTGTAGCTTCAGTTCCTAAAATAATCGCTGAAGATTTTGTAAAATCTGTTTCATATAAGTTTTTCGTTTCTTCTCTCAAAAATGTTGAAACGACTTGAATAGAATGAGCGTTCAAAAATGCTAAAACATCTTCTTTACTTGCAGATGCAATTTGATTTGTAAACAATGTACCAACAGAAGAACGAATGACGTTAGGATTAAAAAAATCGACCGTTTCGTCACAAACAATAACAGCATCTACTTTTGCGCCATCTCCTGTGCGTAAAACAGCACCAAGATTACCTGGCTTTTCTACCGCTTCTAAGACAATCACCAACGCATTTTCTGGTAATTGTAAATCAGTTAAAGTAGATGATTTTGTTTTATAGGCACCAATAATTCCTCCCGTAGATTTACGATAAGCTAACTTCTCAAAAACTTGTTTGGTAATTGTAAACACTTTTGCTCCACCAAAATCAAATGATTGGTTATAAATATCTTCACAAATATAAATTTCAACAGCTTCGTAACCACCTTTTAAAGCCAGCTCATTTTCTTGCGTACCTTCCACAATAAACAAACCTTGGCTTTTACGTTCTCTTGATTTTTCTTGCAATTTTAGCAAGTTTTTAATTCTTGGATTTTGAAGACTTTCTATTAACATGTGACAAAATTAATCGAAATTCTTTGAAATAAAGTTCAAATTAGTTCAATGTTGCTAATTTTTTACGCACAACCTTTACTAATTTGTAGTTGATAGAAGATGCGTCTGCTGGTGGATTCTCTACTTTAGTTGTTGAAACGATAAGTTGATATTCAAATCCTGGTTCATACGTAAACTCTTCAATCGTATTATAAAAATATTGCCATTCGTCAACATCAGTATATTTTACCATCATACATTGCATTTTAGCAACACCATTGGAGCAATCTCTTGTTTCTGGAGCAATTGTTAACAACTCTTCTCCTTGTTGCATTTGTTTGGTTGATGCGCAAGAGGTTAAAAACCCTATACTTAAAATAGTCGACAAAATAACTTTCTTCATTCTTTGAAATTTACTAACCTGAGGCAAATACTATGCTAAAACTCTAATGGAATCAAAACTTAATTCATTCTCTGAAATTTAACTTGATTATAAATAACATAGTCACTTGTAATTTTTTTGTAACTTTGCACCTTAAAATCAGAATTTTCGTATGACCAAAGATGGAAAAATGGAGTTGATGGCTCCTGCTGGGAATTTCGAATCGTTACAAGCGGCTTTAGATAATGGAGCTGATTCTGTATATTTCGGAGTTGAGCAGTTGAATATGCGTGCGAGAGCATCAATCAACTTTACAATGGACGATTTACCAGAAATCGTAAAACGTTGTGAAGAAAAAGGTGTGCGTTCTTACCTTACTTTAAATACAATTATATACGATCACGATTTATCTTTAATCAAAAACTTATTAGACAGAGCAAAAGAAGCTAAAATTACAGCGGTTATTGCAATGGATCAATCAGTTATTGCTTATGCAAGACAAATTGGGATTGAGATTCATATTTCGACACAAATTAACGTTACAAATATCGAAACAGTAAAATTCTATGCTATGTTTGCTGATACAATGGTATTATCGCGTGAATTGAGTTTGAAACAAGTGAACAAGATTTGTGAACAAATTATCAAAGATGACGTTCGTGGACCAAGCGGAAATTTAGTAGAGATCGAGATTTTCGGACATGGAGCTTTGTGTATGGCTGTTTCGGGTAAATGCTACTTGAGCTTACATTCGCACAATTCATCTGCAAATCGTGGTGCTTGTAAACAAAACTGTCGTAAAAAATATACCGTTATCGACCAAGAATCTGGATTCGAAATCGAATTGGATAATGAATATATGATGTCACCTAAAGATCTTTGTACAATGGAGTTCTTAGACGAAGTGGTTGAAGCAGGTGTCAAAGTATTGAAAATAGAAGGTCGTGGACGTGCGCCTGAGTATGTTGCAACTGTTATTCGTGCATACAGAGAAGCGATTGATTCGATTGCTGACGGAACTTATTCGAAAGAAAAAGTAGATTACTGGATGGGATTATTACAAACCGTTTATAATCGTGGTTTTTGGTCTGGCTATTATTTAGGTCAAAAATTAGGTGAATGGTCTGCTGTTCCAGGTTCTATGGCAACACAGAAAAAAGTTTACATTGGAAAAGGTGTTCATTTCTTCCCTAAACCAAGTATCGGACAGTTTGTGATTGATGCCTATGATTTGAAAGTAGGAGATTTAATTTTAGTGACTGGACCAACAACTGGAGCCAAAGAAATGGTGGTTACAGAAATGATGGTGGAAGATGTAAAAGCTAATACAGCAAAGAAAGGTGATTCGATTACAATTCCGATGGAATTTAGAATTCGTCCTTCTGATAAATTATACAAATTAGTAAAAGTAGAAGAACCAGGAACGCAACAAAATAGTGTTGAAGAAGGTGCTTACTCACATTAAAAAAACAATAAATCATGGTCATTATTACGCTACAACGCGATAAATGCATCGGATGCAACTATTGTTATGAGTTAGCTCCAGAACGTTTCAGAATGTCTAAAAAAGATGGTAAATCTGTTTTATTAAAAGCAATTGATAAAAAAGGATTTCATACGTTAAAAGATCCTGATCATTCTATCGCGGACAACTGCGAACGAGCAGCAAAAGCTTGTCCTGTAAATATTATTACAGTAAAAGAAATATAGGTTATAACATTCGCTATATAAAAAGTCCATCATGATTGATGGACTTTTGCTTTTTATAAAGAATAAATCTTAATTCATTTTACTTTCTTTTTCTAATCGTTCTAAGGCTTTTTCGTGAGCAGATTTCACATCATTTTTGATTTTTTTATCTTGTGTTGATTTTCTAATCTTTTCAGCATGATAAGCCAAATCATCTAATGTCATTTTATAACTCACATAGAAACCTCTGTTGTAACGAGAATAGGAAGCCAATCCCCAATTCGCAATCAATTGATTTTTGATTTTTTTGGTTTGATATTCATTCAAATAGCGTTGTAATTTCGGAGAAATATCCTCTTTTGCAATCGATTTTACTGAACCATCCATTCGACTAAACCAATATTTATTATCCAATTTGATGTAAGATTTTGCACCTAAAATACTCTTAAACGCTAAATCTCCTAACAATAAAACTTTCTCAAATTCAGACTTCTCATTCGTCATATAGTCCCAATACATTTCAGAAGTCATTCCAACCATTGGACTTTTATCAATTGTTGCTTCGTATAAGGTTTTACCATTTTGATAGGCAGCAGCCACATTCTTAAACTCAATTCCGAAATCATCACAAGCCTTTTGATAACCAGTAAAAGAACCTGAATATTTTTCGAAATTATCAATAAAAACACGATAAATACAATAATGTGAAATATCAATCAAAACTTTTTTAGAATCGTCTAAAAAACCATTTATCAACTGAATCGGGAAGTTATAATATTCGTACGAACTCATAATTATTTGATTGTCTTAAAGAGGTGTTAATTTATCGACTAAGATAAGATAGTTTTTACGAATCATAAAATGATAAGTATCAAAAATAATTTTGAAAAAAATCAGAAATAAAAAAACTCTGCTTCGATGAAGCAGAGTTTTTAGGGTTATTTTCTTTTGAATAATTTACTCAAGAATGAATTGCCTTTGTTATGATTTTCTCCATAACCATAGCCGTAACCATAGCCATAACCGTAACCTTTCGTAAAGTCAACGTCATTCACCACCATAGTCATATTCTGAAGTCGATCCTCTTTGTAAAGATCTCGTGGTATCGTCAACATACGTTTATCCAAATAGTTTGCACGTACTATATACATCGTAATATCAGCGCTATCTGCAATTAACAACGTATCTGTAACCAAACTTACTGGTGCTGTATCAACCAACACATAATCGTAGTTTTCTTTTCCATAATTTATAATCTCTTCAAAACGACCATTCATTAATAATTCTGAAGGATTAGGCGCAATTTGTCCTGAATAAATCACATCAAATTTATAATCGGCAGGGTGTTTAATGATGATGTCATCAACACTGATATCATTAGAAATCAAATATTCCGTTACCCCCTGTCTATTTCTGTATTGATCAGCTATAGTTAAGTAATCCAATATTTTTGGACTACGAATATCTCCTCCAATTAATAAAACAGATTTACCAGACATCGTTAAAATTTGAGCTAAGTTTGTTGAAACAAAAGTTTTACCTTCTCCACTTGTGGTTGATGTAACATAAATTGCTTTGGGATCAGTCGAATTTTTCAATAAGAAATTGACATTTGTTCTTAAAATTCTAAACGCTTCTGCTGTACTCGAACTATCATTATGTTCTATAATTGAAATATCACTCTTCGGAACTTGTCCAGCTATTGGAGCACCTACTGCATCTTCCACTTCTTCTTTTGAATTTACATTATTATTTAATAACTTATAAATGTAAATAATTGAAAACGGAACAATCAAACCTAAAATCATTGCTCCCAATAAGATAATATTCTTTTTAGGTGAAACTGGAATTTTAGAATCATAAGCAAAATCAATCACCTTAATATTGTCTGGTGTTGCAGCAGCTTTAATTTCGTTCTCTTCTCTTTTTTGTAATAAGAATAAGTATAAAGCTTCTACGATTTGTTGTTGTCTCGATATATCTCTAAAACCACGTTCTTGACTTGGTACTTTTTGTATTTTACTTGCTATTTGGTTTTGTTTCGTCTGTATTGTATTTAAAGTCGTTTGAGTATTATTTCGATACAAACGCAAACTATTTTTTAAATTACTCTTAACATCGCTAATTTGCTCCTGTAATTTAACCACATTTGGATGTTCGTTTGTAACAGATTTTAACATATCTTCTTTCGTTAAAACCAATTCATTATACGAAGCAATTTGTGATGCAATTGTTTGATCTTGTAACCCAATATTAGTTGGTAAAAGATCTGTTTTGTTCGAATTTAAAGCTGAATTCATATAATCAACTAATTGTAGCTGAGTAGATGATTCTAATAATTTCTTTTCATTATCTGATGCATTTTGTAAGAAAATATTCGCTTCAGAAGTAACATCAGTAATGTTATTGCTTAATTTATAGCGTTCTAAATCTCTGTCAACACCTTGTAAATCGCCTGTAACAATATCTAACCTCGAATTGATAAATTTAGAAGTAGCTTCAGTCAATTTATTATTATCTGTAACAAGATCTAAATTGTATTGATTAATCAAATCATTGATGAATTTTTTGGAAATATTCGGTATTGTTCCTACTAAGCTAAAGTTAACAACTTTAGAATTTTTATCTGAATTGGGGTCAATCTGAATTTTATTTTTATAATAGTTTACAGTTTGATCTAGTGAATTTAATTGAATTAACAACTCAGCATCAACACTCTTTACGATATTTTTGTTTGGACTAATAATGATATCACCAAAATCGGTACTAATCTTTTGTCCAAAAGAATAGGTGTTGGATTCTTTTGTTTTCCTGTTCGTTAGTTGAAATTTGGTTGTTGATTCTATTTTAACATGCAGTTGTTCAGCTAAATCTTCTTTCAATTTATCTGCTTCATTCAAAAACAAAATTTTAATAGGCGATTCAGCAGCTGTCGTTTCTATCTCTACAATTCTACCAACATTAAAATAGCGAATATTGAAATTATTTTGTTCAACCACTTTAGAAATTAAACGTCTTGATTTCAGAATTTCGATTTGGTCCCCTACTTCAGCATTTGAGCTTGTCCCAAAAACTGTTGCAGCATCGGCTAAACCTGCCAATTCACCAGCAGCTGATTCTTTTTCATTCAACAATATTTTAGCAGAAACTTGATATTGTTTTTGTGTGTATTTTAAATAGAATAAAGCGCCTATAATGGCAATAATAACCCCTAATACAAACCATTTCCAATAGAATAAGTATTGTTCTAGAATTTGTCTTAGGTTTATATTTTCCTGTTCTTCATCAAAAATTGAGTTTTGATTTTTTGAATTATTAATTTGATTCATTTTACCTTGTTAATACAGAAATTACAGAAATAATAACACCTGCCATCGAAATCCATAACGAATAGTTAGGTGTAAATTTTGATGCAGAAACTTGTGCAGAATTTGGTTCAACATACACTACATCATTTTGAGCCAAATAGTAAACAGGAGAATTTAACGCTGCTTCCGAAGTCAAATCAACACTATAACGTTGTTTTACTCCGTTACTTTCTCGAATCACCGTTACGTTTTCTCGTTTCCCTTTAATAGTCAAATCACCTGCCATTCCTAAAGCATCTAAAAGGGTAATCCTTTCTGTTGGTACGATAAAACTTCCAGGACGAGACACCTCTCCTAAAACACTAATTCTAAAATTGACGAAATTCACATTAACGCCTGGGTTAACAATATATTGACTGAGTTTGTTTTTAATTGTTTCTATTGCTTGACTTCTTGTTAAACCTCCTAATTTTATATTTCCTACCATAGGTAAGCTTATATTTCCACTTTCATCCACCGTATAAGTAGGGCTGTATGGAGAAATATTGCTATTTGAAGATTGAATTGTACTCATTTGATTAAAAGGAGCTGTTGCAGTGGCATCTGCTGCAGAAATTATAATTGCTAATTGGTCTGTCGGTTGTATTTTAGGAATAAATTGTTCAAAACTTGTTGTTAATTGCTCTTGATTTTGGAAATAAACAATATCTTTTCTCGAACCACACGATGTAAAGGCGATGAAAGAAAGAACGCATAAAAATTGGAAAATTTTATTTTTCATATACTACATTATCAAGTTTTTCAAATTCTGAATTTTGTGAAATAAATTCAGGAACAATTTCTTTAATTTTTGCTACTAATTCAAGGACTTGCTCATGTTTTTCAATAGTTGATGACATTATGCATAGCTCTTCGATTAATTGCTTATTATTTTGGCATTTAGCTGTATTTACTTTTGCAATCATAATTTTTTCATGATGAGTTTTTACGGTATTTTCACCATTGGCCAACAATTCTTCGTAAATTTTTTCACCAGGACGCAAACCTACAATTTTTATATCAATTTCCTCAGGATATTTGTACCCACTTAGTCGAATCATTCGTTTAGCTAAGTCGATAATCTTAATAGACTCTCCCATATCAAACACAAAGATCTCTCCTCCTTTTCCCATAATTGCAGCTTCCAAAACAAGTTGACATGCTTCAGGGATAGTCATGAAAAAACGGGTAATATCTGGATGAGTAACCGTTAAAGGTCCTCCATGCTCTAACTGTCTTTTAAACAAAGGAATAACTGATCCATTTGATCCTAAAACGTTACCAAAGCGAGTGACAATATAATTGGTCTTCGATTTTTCATTAATACAATTAACATAAATCTCTGCAACACGTTTGGTTGCTCCCATCACGTTTGTCGGATTAACCGCTTTATCTGTTGAAACCATTACAAATTTTTCAGCACCAAAATCGTTTGCCAAATCAGCTACTATTTTAGTACCATAAACGTTGGTATTGATGGCTTCGTAAGGAAATTTTTCCATCAACGGAACATGTTTATAGGCTGCTGCATGGAAAATAATTTGTGGACGATATTTGTCAAATAAACTTAACATACGTTTTCGGTCGCGTACGCTTGAAACAATGTAATCTATTCTATTTTGTTTGTCCTCAGATAGGTCGTTTTTTAAATATTGTTGTATATCATACAAAGCTGATTCGGCGTGATCAATCAAAATTAATTGATCAAAATCCATCATAGCAATTTGTCGTGAAATTTCACTCCCAATAGACCCTGCTGCCCCTGTCACTAAAACAATTTTACCTTTAATTTCTTTATTGATAATGGGATTGTTTAGTTGGATAGATTCTCTTCCTAATAAGTCTTCAATTTTCAATTGTTTGATCTGAGCTGGTTTATAAGTTCCGTCAATCCAATTGGAAATTGGAGGGATTATTTTAATTTTAACAGGTAAATCTTCAACTGATTTTGAAAGTTTCAACAATTGATTGGTTTTGATATTCTGAATAGAAATAATGACTTCAGTGATATCATTTCTATCGATGAACTTTTCAGTGATATCATGAATAGAATATATTTTCACTCCATCGATAAAAGTTCCTACCTTAGAGGTGTTATCATCAATAAAACCAATGACTTTGTAGTTAAATTGTGTGTCATTTTGCAGAATATCTCTCGTAATTAGTCCAGAATCTCCCGCTCCATAGATTAGAATTCTTTGCACAGCTTTATTCTTCGAAAAGAAATAATCATAAATCCATTTATAGTACAATCTTGCAATCACCATAATAACTGTGGTGATAAATAAATGGACAAAAATTACAGAATACGACATTCTAAAAACATACATTAAACCAGAAGTGTCAGGTAAATTCTGTTCAATAATTTGTCTAAAAACAAATGAGATGAAAAATAGAATTAAGAATGCTGTAGCATTAGACACGAAGACATTTTCCGCATCCTTTAGACCCGTTTTCTTTACAACACCTTTGTAGGTTTTGAAATAGATAAAACACAACGCATAGACAAATGTTATGAAAGGTAACTTATAAAAGAGCCTTTCTACACTAAATGTGTCTAAAAAACTGTTTAGGATAAAGTTACTTACAATGTAACTGACCAAAACAATTAATATGTCTATCACTAATACTACCCATCTTGGCGTATTAAAGTGTTGATTAAAGGGATTCAATATTATAGTAATTTAAGTGGTGGTAAAGATAAAAAAAAAATCAGGAATAGACAGCCCTCAATTGGAAAAATCTACCCCTGATTAAATTTTATTTTAGAAAAATTATTTTACTCTGAAAACAACTCTTCTTGCTAATTGATGAGATGAAACTTGAGAGTTTTTGAACTCTTTATCTTCACCTTCACCTATTGTAGTTAATTGAGATGCGTTAGCGCCTTGATTAACTAAAATAGCTTTTACATTTTCTGCTCTTCTACGAGATAAATCTTTATTGAAAGCATCACCTCCTACTGGATCAGCAAAACCTAAAATGTCAATTTGAGCATTTGGTTTAGCTTTTAAGTATTCAGATACAAATTTGATACCTCCAACTGATTGTTGGTATGGTTTATCCGAATTGTAATCAAAGTATACATTGATGATACCAGAGTTGATCATTTGCTCTAAGAAATCAGCATCGTTAACGATTGTTGTATTTCCTCCAGCATTTTCTTTGATGTATTCTTCAATATTATCTGGAATACCATTCCCATTGTGGTCAATTGTAACACCTTTAGTATCAACAACTGCTCCTGGAGCTGAATCTGGCTCTTGATCTAAATAATCAGCAACACCATCTCCATCAGAATCTTTTAACATTTGTTCAATGGTTGCAATACGTTCTTCTAAATCTGCACGAGATGGTTCATACACCCAATCCGCGTGTTTTTGATTTTTACCTAAATAAAATGTTAGTCCTAATGTTGCGTTCCATAAAGAGCCATCAAAACCTCTGTTAACAATAGGATCTGAAGACTGACCATCCCAAGTCGTTTTTTGACGCATCGTTTTTGTATATGACAAGTCACCTGTTAGAACTAGTCTATCTGTCAACTTAACTTGAGGTGTCAAACCGAAAGAGATTAATCCCATTTCAGTATTGTCATCGAATAATCCTGAAGATTCTCCTTTTGTTGCATCATTGTTCATGAAACCATATCCAACTCCACCATGAGCCAATAACCCAATTGTATTTGTCCATGTTTCAAAGTCCATTATACGTCCCAAGTTCGCAACTCCAGATAAATCGACACGATAGAAATTAGATCTAAAGTGTTCAGAACCTTCTCCTTCTTTCAAACGATCGTATCCACCAGATAATTTTAAACCGAATTTGTTGTTAAACATATAACGAACTCCAAAATTTGCGTTGTAAAAACTTGGTGTTTCATTATAGTATCCATCTGTAAATGGACTAATCGCTTTATTAGCTCCAGCTTGAGCTTCTATAGACCATTTGTTATAATTATTATGGTTAGTGGATTCGGTAGTTTCTTGCGCATTCACAAAAACACCTAACCCAATTACACTTAATAAAAATGAAATTTTTTTCATGAGGGTATATTTAATTTTAATAATAAGTTCATCATTCGTTACGAATCAATATGTGTAGTTAGGTTATGTATTGTTTAAATATTGTTAACGTATTTAAAAATAATTCAATAACTGTGCCGAAATTAATTTTCGTTTTTCTTATACTATCTTTGAATCATTTAAATTATTTTTGCATAAATATTTCCCAAAACAAACAATGGAACAATCAGCATTTCTTTTTTCAACAAGAGGATCAGTAGATTTGGCACAAAAAATTGCCGATTATTATGGTCAAGAACTTGGTAAATCTAAAATTGTAGAATTTAGCGACGGAGAGTTCGTACCTGCTTTCGAACAACCTATTCGTGGAGCTCGTGTTTTCTTAATCGGTTCTACAATGCAACCAACAGACAATTTAATGGAATTACTTTTGATGTGTGATGCTGCAAAACGCGCTTCAGCCAAAAGTATTACTGTCGTTATTCCTTACTTTGGTTTTGCTCGTCAAGACCGTAAAGATGCACCTCGCGTGCCAATTGGAGCAAAATTAGTAGCAAAAATGTTAATGACAGCAGGTGCTACACGTGTAATGACAATGGATTTACATGCCGATCAAATTCAAGGATTTTTTGAAATCCCTGTTGATCATTTGTTTGCTTCTACCATTTTTGTAGAGTACATCAAAGGATTAGGTTTAGATGATATTTGTATCGCTTCTCCAGACATGGGAGGTGCAAAACGCGCTAATACCTATGCAAAATACCTGAATGCAGATATTGTAATTTGTCACAAAGAACGTAAAATTGCAAATCATGTTGATAGCATGATGTTAATCGGAGAGGTAGAAGGTAAGAATGTTATCTTAGTAGATGATATGATTGATACAGCTGGAACTTTAGCAAAAGCAGCAGAATTGATCATGTCAAAAGGCGCAAAATCTGTTCGTGCAATTGCTACTCATGGTGTCTTATCAGGACCTGCTTATGAGCGTCTTGAGAACTCGATGTTAACGGAAATTGCAATAACTGATAGTATTCCATTAAAAAATAATAGCACAACTAAAATAAAAGTGTTATCTTGCGCTCCGCTTTTTGCTGATGTTATGCATTTAGTACACAGTAATAAATCTATTAGCCAACGTTTTGTTATCTAATGATTTAGCTTAAATTTAAATTATTTTTATTATATACATATTATTATGAAGTCAATTACAATTCAAGGTGTGAAAAGAGAAGACTTAGGTAAAGTGGCAACACGTAACCTACGTAATGCTGAACAAGTACCTTGTGTGGTTTACGGTTCAGGAGAGCCTATCCACTTTTCAGCTGAAGAAAAAGCATTCAAATCATTAGTTTATACTCCAGAAGCTCACACTGTGACGATCGAGTTAGCTGACGGTGCTAAAGTTCAAGCAATTTTACAAGACATCCAATTTCACCCAGTAACAGATAGAATCTTACACGTAGATTTCTACCAATTAAGTGATGACAAAGCTGTAACAATGGAAGTTCCTGTTCGTTTAGTAGGACGTGCTCGTGGTTTAGTAGCTGGTGGGGTTTTACGTTTCAACATGCGTAAATTAAAAGTTCGTGCTATTCCAGCAAACTTACCTGATGAAATCGAAATCGATATTACACCAATGAGAATTGGTCACAAAATGTATGTTGAATCATTGAAAAATGATAAGTATACTTTCGCACATCCAGATAACGCAGTAGTAGTAGCTATTCGTACTTCTCGTAACGCTGTTAAGGATGCTGATCAAGATGAAGACGAAGAATAAAATCTATTCTTTTTCAAATAAACAAAAAATCCACTCAATTGAGTGGATTTTTTGTTTTCTATAAACTTTTTTAAAATAATTCTGATTGAAATTGCTCTAAGAAACGTTTGTCATTTTCTGTGTACAAACGGATATCTCCAATTTGATACAACAACAAGGCAATACGTTCGATTCCCATTCCAAATGCATAACCCGAATATTTCTCAGGATCGATATCGACATTACGCAAAACATTTGGGTCAACCATACCACATCCCATAATTTCTAACCAACCAGTTCCTTTGGTCATACGATAATCCGTTTCGGTTTCCAATCCCCAATAAACATCAACCTCAGCAGAAGGTTCAGTAAAAGGGAAATAAGAAGGACGTAAACGAATTTCAGATTTACCAAATAATTCTGTTGTGAAGTAACTTAACGTTTGTTTCAAATCGGCAAAGGAAACACCTTCATCAATATATAAACCTTCGATTTGGTGAAACATCATGTGCGAACGAGATGAAATAGCTTCGTTACGGTAAACACGCCCTGGCGCTAAGAAACGCATTGGTGGTTGATTGTTTTCCATGTGACGAATCTGAACAGATGATGTATGGGTACGCAACACTATATCTGGATCTTTTTCGATGAAAAAAGTATCTTGCATATCACGTGCTGGGTGATGCGCAGGTAAATTAAGCGCTGTAAAATTGTGCCAATCATCTTCTATTTCTGGACCTTCAGAAACACTGAAACCAATACGATTAAAAATCTCGATAATACGATTTTTTGTAATGTTGATAGGATGACGAGACCCTAAAGTAAAAGGTTCTCCTGGACGAGTTAAATCTAAAGAAGTATCTGTTTTTCCTTCGTTTGAGATTTCATTTTTAAGAACAGTCGATTTTTCAGTTGCCAATGTTTTTAATTCATTCACAACTTGACCAAATTCCTTTTTTTGTTCATTTGGAACAGACTTAAACTGTGTAAACAAGTCTGCTAAAATTCCCTTTTTACCTAAAAATTTAATTCTGAACTCTTCTATTTCAGAAGCATTCGTCGAATGGAAGTTTTTTACTTCTTCAATATATTGTTTGATTTGGTCAATCATAATTTCTGATCAATTTGATTACAAATTTAACCGATAATCAACTTATAACAAATTATTCGAGTACTTTTATCTTTATTCCACTAAAACTCTGTAAAAATGGCTCAACCAATTTTAGAAATTAATCTTGAAAAAATCAGTTATGATTTAGATAAAGTTATTTTGAAGTATTGAGAAATCTATTATTTTCATTTTTTGCTCATCCAAAAAACGAAACAAAAAAAGATGCCGACAGTAGTCTCTCAATGATTCAACTAAATAAATTATTTCCATAAAGTTGGCAACTCGCTCCACTCAGACACTCCAACTTTTTTTATTCCAATAATTTAGAGTTGAATTGCATTTCGATCCTAAATCGTCGGATTTTTCTAATTCTTTTTTCTAATTCAGATTCGTTATCACTTTTATCAACGAATTTTAGAGTTGACATACGATTTGCAGACGAGCTTCAATCCATTGAAACAAGCGTAAAAAAGATTAGTGAGCGTATGCGAATCATTTAATCTTTTTAGTGCGTGAGATGAGAATTGAACGTCGAAAATCGCAGTCTTGTAATGCTTTGCATTCATGAATACCTTAAAAATAATAATAAACCATATGAATAACTTTTGATTACTTTTTGATCAAGCAAAAAGTAATAAATAAAGAACTACTAATTATCCTCTTATTCACGCAATTATGTTCAGAATCTCAACTCGTTGTTAATTTGAAGTATCGAGAAATCTATTACTTTCATTTTTTGCTCATCCAAAAAACGAAACAAAAAAAGATGCCGACAATAGTCTCTCAATGATTCAACTAAATAAATTATTTCCATAAAGTTGGCAACTCGCTCCACTCAGATACTCCAACTTTTTTTATTCCAATAATTTAGAGTTGAATTACATTTCGATTCTAAATCGTCGGATTTTTTTTTAATTCCTATTTAAACATTCGAATTCGTTTATAACAATGAATTTATAAATCGTCATTGCTGAAAAGTCGAGCGTCAATTCGGCGTAGTGAGCGTTAAAAATGATTTACTGTTCGCATTTCATATGCGAATGTTCTAAAGCATTTAGCGAATAGCCATTATTGACCGACTTGTAAGCACAGACTTGTAATGCTTTGCATTCATGAATAACATAAAATAATAATAAACCATATGAATAACTTTTTGGTTCGTTTTTTCATCAAGGAAAAAATGAACATAAAGTACTTTCTATCACTTTTTTATTCATTACTTTTCTATTTTAATTATCGGTATTCATATGCCCTTCGGGGAAGCTCATCCAAAAAGCATTTGAAATTAAAAATTTGAAATTAAAAGGAGGAGCCATGGTATGGCTCAGGTAATTCAACTAACTAAATTATTTCCATAAAGTTGGCAACTCGCTTCTCTCAAACACTACAACTTTTTAATTTCAATAATTTAGAGTTGAATTACATTTCGATTCTAAATCGTCGGATTTTTTTAATTCCTATTTAAACATTCGAATTCGTTTATAACAACTAATTTATAAACCGTCCTTGCTGAAGAGTCGAGCGTCAATTCGGCGTAAAGAGCGTTAAAAATGATTTACTTTTCGCATTTTATATGCGAATGATTTAAAGCATTTAGCGAATAGCCAGTATTGACCGACTTGTAAGCATAGACTTGTAATGCTTTGCATTCATGAATACCATAAAATAATAATAAACCATATGAATAACTTTTAGGTTCGTTTTTTCATCAAGGAAAAAATGAACATAAAGTACTTTCTATCACTTTTTTATTCATTACTTTTCTATTTTAATTATCGGTATTCATATGCCCTTCGGGGAATAGTCAAAAAAACATTTGAAATTAAAAATTTGAGATTAAAAGGAGGAGCCATGGTATGGCTCAGGTATTCCTTTTCTTTATTTTCATTTCTTCCTTTCATTTTTTTGCTCATCCAAAAAAACGAAACAAAAAAAGATGCCGACAGTAGTCTCTCAATGATTCAACTAACTAAATTATTTCCATAAAGTTGGCAACTCGCTCCACTCAAACACTCCAACTTTTTAATTTCAATAATTTAGAGTTGAATTACATTTCGATTCTAAATCGTCGGATTTTTAATTCCTTTTTCAATACTTAAATTCGTTATCATTCTGAACTTGTCGAAGAATCTTAACCTCTACCTCTCTTCAATCACTTTTATCAACGAATTTTAGAGTTGACATACTATTTGCAGACGAGCTTCAATCTATTAAAGTAAATGTAAAAAATCAGGAATGAAAATGAACATTAAAATTTCTTGAAG